>JAKACI010000012.1 GCA_021821565.1 bacterium
GTATTGAATTAAGTAAAATCTCTGAACGTTCTGAAAATATCTTAAAACAGAATCCATTTCTAAATATTTATCTTCTATAGGCTGAATTTTTCTTTTTATGAAATCGGTAAACCTTGTTTTGTATTTAGGAATACTTGTGTTTGGAACAGGTATATAATTTCTGTCCCATATATCGTAAGAAGATATTTCTCCATTTTTGATGGAATCTTCAATAGTTTTTGATATTTCGGTAGAGGCTATAATCGTAAGTTCTATAATTTTTTCAAGAGGATTCCCTACCTTGATTCTTTTTAGAATATTTTCAGAACGTTCAGAGATTTTACTTAATTCAATACTTTTTGACCTTAAATAGCTGAATTTTTTAAATATATCATTAACCGATTCAGATATATTTATAACAGTCTGTGACGCTTCCTCTGCCGAGTTCGACCGCTGCTCGGCTTGCTGTTCTGTTGCGTCAGTAATAGATATTACGGTATCATTTGCATGGGATATTTTATGTGCGAGTTCATCAAAAGAGTTTATCATTCCTTCTACCGATTTAATATTTGTTTTAATTATTTCTATTATTGAATTATTCTTTTTTACCAGCATATCGAAATCGTTAGCAACGATACCCGTGGTTTTTTCTATCTCTTTGGATTGTTTCTGTGTTTGTTCTGCAAGTTTTTTCACCTCATCGGCGACTACCGCAAAACTTCTGCCGTGTTCTCCCGCCCTGGCAGCTTCTATAGCTGCGTTGAGCGAAAGTAAATTTGTTTGGCTTGCTATAGTGTCTATAATATCTACTATGGATAAAATATTATCCATCTGGGCATGCATATCTTCCACGGATTCTTTATTTGAATGTATCGCTGAAATAGTATCTGAAGAACTTTTATTAATTTCTTCCCCAATTTGTATAGTTTCACTGCTTATCTTGTTTAATTCCCCTATAAATATCTTAAATTTTTCCATACTTGCGGAAATATCGCCTGCCGACTTTGCAGAGTCATTCATAACTGAGCATATTGCTTCGAAATTATCATTAACTTCCTTCATTTCATTTGTCGCAATATCTATTTCATAATTAAATTTCGCGTTTGATACCGAAGAAGTTGCGGCATTAGTAATTAGTTCATTTAAAGTGTTTTTAGAAAAATTAAGTAATTCGGTTAGAAAAGAATCCAGCGACGTAAAAAGTTTGGGAATCGTATACATCTTAGTAAAATCATACTGTTTTTGTCCTGATATTGATACATTTTTAAATTCATTTTCAAATTTATTTATAGGTTTAATTAAATTGAAATAATAGTAAACAAAATTTATAAACGCAAAAAATAGTGAAAAGACAGCAAAAACAATCAAGAAATATTGCAGAACAAAGTTCTTTAAAACCAAGTATGACAAAATAAATCCGAAAAAATAAATAAAAAATGTGATGCCGGTAAAATACAGTAATTTTTTAATCATTTAAATCCCTCTAAGATATTTTTATATATATAATATAAATTAAAACAGAAATATTAAAATTAATAAAATATAACATATTAGTATAACTAAAAAAATTTCATTAACTTATTAAGATTTTATTTAGAACAATGTTATATATTTTGCAAGTATTACTATAGTAAAATAAATATTAAAAGTCAACATTAATATAATATATATTATATTAATATCCTAAATCACCGTTATGAAATTGAAAACCAACATTAAATTATTTTGAAATACACGCGTTAAGCAGATACCGACAATAACCAAAGTAGCGTATTTAGCAATAGGAATAAAATTTAAACCTTCCTAAACATTGGCGTCTATCCTATTTTTTGTTTCTACTATATCATATAGACCTTTTAATAAGGCGTTAAAACAATCAGGTTCAAAGGCTTCTTTTGCTTTCGTGTCGTCCTTCATAATCATGATTGTTTAATTAAGCGGATATGCGGGCTTATATATTCGCTTAATAACAAGGGCGTCTACGACGTCGGCTATTTTAGTTATTCTTTCCTAGTGGGATATCTTTCTGAGCTGCATGATCACTGACCGAAAGTTTTCACTTATAGTAAATATATTCCGTTGTAGGATTGATTTTTTATAATTAATATAATTAAGCAATTTTCATTTGACATTATATTGACCAGATTATATACTGGTCAATATAAAATAAATTAGCGAATGTATAAATTATAATTATCGAAAATCGAAAATGCGAACGGATTTATTTTATTATTCACTCCTACCAGCATTTACAGGTCGATAATGTCAACACCGAATTAAAATTAATTTAAGCACCGAACGGAAACTAATATTTTTACCGATCAAAAACTAAGTTTTCCGATTTTCACCTCTTTTCACTTTTTAATTTAATTTACTAATAATCGTAATAATGTTATAATTGTAAAGTAAATACGACGACTTATTGGACTTATTGATATTGATGTATTTATGGGGGCAACAAAAGACTTATTGATATTGATGTATTTATGGGCTAAAAATATATACTGAAAGAATTAACCTGAGAGAGGGCAACAAAAGACTTATTGATATTGATGTATTTATGGGGGCAACAAAAAAAATGTTTATACGGACTACAAAATAGAAAAATAAAATGTAAAATGTAAAAATATACGCGGTTATAATTTTTAATAGTAAAATCGGTAAAGGGTAAGGTAGGATTAATAAAACTCAATTAATTAATACGTAATTAACGTAGTTAAGATAAATCATAAATACACTAATTATTTTATTTAATTTTTGCTCATTATTTTGCATTATTTTGTGATTACTTATTATTATGGATAAAGAAAAAAAAATATTTTATATATTAACTTTATCAATAATAGTAGAGCTTTTTTTAGTATTAATTACATTATTTATCGGTTCCAACTTTTTGATTTACAATGATTTTATTTTATTAAAAAATATTAATGAATCTGTTTTTATTAATGCTAAACATTTTATTTATATTAGTTTTATTTTAGAATTTATTTTATTTATATCGGCAATAACGGTTATTTGGATTATTATTCGGTATAAAAATATATTATTTGGAAAAAATTTTGAAGATATAGCTATGACCGACAGTTTAACCGATTTATATAATCGGCGGTATTTTGACAGTTTTTATGAAAATATATTTGATCAAGCTTCAAGATACGGCACGATATTTTCTTTGATTATGTGCGATATTGACCATTTTAAAAAAATAAACGATACTTACGGTCATGATAAAGGCGACATGGTATTAAAAGAAGTGGCAAAAATTTTAAAAAATAATATTCGCAAATCCGATATGGCTTCAAGATACGGCGGGGAAGAGTTTATAGTCGTATTGCCGCAAACTGGATTATCAAAATCTTTAGATGTTGCCAGAAAGGTAAAAACATTAATTTCTAAAATTAGTATAAAAGATACCGGAAAAATTACTATAAGCATTGGAGTAATATCATATTCAAAAGAATTTGAAGACAAACCCAAAGTTTTTTTAAAAAAAGTGGACGAACTTTTATATGATGCTAAAAATAGAGGCAGAAACAGAATAATATCTGTCGATACAAATAATGAAAATATAGAAGTATCTGAAAATCCTTGGGTTGACGGTTAATCTTGAAATTTGATTATTAGTTATTTGATAAATTGGGAGATATAAATATAAATAATATAGCAATATATAAACTTAACAAATTTGGATAGTATAACAGACCTTAGTATTAAAAAAGTATTAAAAAAATATTAAAAAATAATAATCGTTTTTCAAAAGAGAATTATTTAATAAAATATTATAAAGAACTTATATTGAGTATTGAAAAATAACAATAAATTAAATAGAGTAATATGTAATATATTGATTGCGGCAATATAATCGTAAAAAGAGGATAAAAGTATGGGCGTCAATATTTCATCAGAAGGTCAGGTTAATGCAGGACAAGATATATTAGAAGTTGGACAAAATAAAATGGAGCTTGTTGATTTTAGACTGTTTAGCATTAATGAGCAGCCTAATGCCGTGTTTGACAATATTGCCGGCAATAAGTCAAGATTAAGTTTATCAGACTCAAGTGGGCATTCTTCCGATAATAATAAATTGTTAGATCAGCACAGCTCAATATCAGATAAAAGCGGTTATTCTAGAGAAAGCAGCTTAAAACTCTCATTAGAAGAATACGGAGATGATATAAATGAAGGTATATACGGTATAAATGTAGCCAAAGTAATTGAAATAATTAAAATGCCCGAGGATATTTCAGAAGTCCCCAATAGCAATGAATTTATTGAAGGAATGTTTAACTTAAGAGGTTTCGTAGTTCCTTTAGTTAATTTGCCAAAATGGATGGGATTGGTAGAACCTGAAAATTTGAAAAAGAAAAATTTTAAAGTTATTATTACAGAGTTTAATAAAGTCAAAGTTGGTTTTATTGTTCATGAGACAACCAGAATAAGACGCGTGTCGTGGCAAGATATTAATAAAACTGAATTATCTTCCGTTTCCCAAGAAGATTCAAAAGTAACAGGTATAATAAAAATAGAGAATGATGATTTGCTTCTTTTATTAGATTTTGAATCTATTGTTGACGAGCTTGGTTTTTATAAAAAAGAAATAGGAGAAATTAATGCGGAAAAGAAAGAAATTACTGCCAATATAAATGTTCTTATAATAGACGATTCTTCAACCGCCAGAAAAATGATAAATAATGCCCTTGTCAAGGAAGGATTTAAAACAACTATGGCGGAAAACGGAAGAGAAGCGCTCGATATTATCTATTCCGAAAGCTATAAAATTAATGTGATAATCTGCGATGTTGAAATGCCTGTTATGGATGGTTATACTTTTACTAAAACTCTGAAAGCCGACGATAAATATAAAGCAATACCGATAATAATGCACACGTCTCTGAGCGGCACACAGAATGAATTAAAAGGTAAAATTTCAGGGGCAGATTTATATATTGTCAAATTTGATCCTATTGAATTCAACAAGGCAATTAAAACCGTATTAAAGTTAGATTAATTAATGATAATTAAAATAATTAATATTTTATAATTGTAATATCTATTTTGGTTAAATCAACCGTTATTTGTTTGGCTGCTTATCCACTTATTTATTTGATAATTTTGATTTTTATTTAATAACTATAATTTAATAACTGTATATAAAATTTTGTCTTGAAAATGCGTGTTTTTTTTATAACAGGAACCGATACCGATGTAGGTAAAACATTTGTCAGTTCGCTAATAATTAACGGTTTAAAATATTACGGAAAAAAAACAGGATACTTAAAGCCGATAGAAACAGGGGTTAAATTAAATAACGACGGTACAAAGCGCTATATTGACAGTTTTTTTGTTAAAAAACAGTCAGATATAAATGAAAGTTTAGAAGAAATTTGCCCCCTTACTTTTGAAAAGCCTTTATCTCCCTATGCTGCTTCCAAGTTTGAAAATAAATCAATATGCATCAAAGAAATTTTATATAATTTTTATGACTTAAAAAATAGTTATGACATTTTAATTGTTGAGGGTGCAGGGGGAATGCTCGTGCCTCTTAAAAAAGGTCGCTATATGATTGATATTGCCAAATATATGGATGCAGAAGTTATAATAGTCGGCAGGGCAGGATTAGGAATGCTGAATCATACATTACTTAGCATTAATTATGCAAAAAATAACGACATTAAACTTGCGGGAATTATTATAAATAATGCAAAAAATGAAAAAGATGAAAGCGTTTTATCAAATAAGGAAATATTAAGAGAATTTACCGATGTTTCAATAATAGGCGATATTCCCTATTTTTCATTTAATGAACGAGAAAATTTCAGGTATTTTAAGGCACTGTCTTTAAATTATATAGACTTCAGCAGTATTTTATGATAAAATAACTAAAATAGACAAAGTTTAAAAGTTTTGTTTAATTATACATTTATTTAAAATTTATTTAAAATTTATTTAAAATTTATTTAAATTTTTTTAATATTATTTAAGGATTTTTTATGAAATTAGGAAGATTTAAACATAAAACGGGAGAAATGAAAACATATTACGGAACTTTATCTCCCGACGGAACATTTATTAATGTTATAGAAGATTTTGATTTCGGCAATATTGATTATACAGGCAGACAGTATGAATTAACAGAGCTTGAATATTTGCCTCCCGTTGAACCGACTAAAATTGTTGCAATAGGATTAAATTATAAAGATCATGCGCAAGAAATGCAAAAAAAATTGCCTGACGAACCCCTTCTTTTTATCAAACCTTCGTCAAGTATTATATCGCATCTATGTAATATAGTGATACCCGCTGTTTCTAAAAGGGTGGATTACGAATCCGAATTGGCAATAGTTATCGGAAAAACCGCGAAAAATGTTAAAAAATCTGAAGCCAGAGATTTTATATTTGGTTACACTTGCTGCAACGATGTAACGGCAAGAGATTTGCAAGCCAAAGATATTCAATATACAAGAGCGAAAGGATTTGATACTTTTGCTCCGATAGGTCCATATGTAGAAACCGAAATAGACAACCCTTCCGATATTGAAATTAAAGGCTATTTAAACGGCGAATTAAAACAGTCTTCAAATACGTCAAATCTTATATTTAATCCTTTTGAATTAGTTGAATTTATCTCCGGAATTATGACGCTTTATCCGGGAGATATTATTTCAACAGGAACTCCTGCAGGGGTTGGAACTTTAAATCATGGAGATATATTTGAAATTGAAATTGAAAATATCGGTAAATTAAAAAACTTCGTAGAATAGGAGAATAAATGTCAATGAAACAAAGAGACGCTATAAATCAAAATTCATTTAAATTTGCAGAAAGATTAAATAAACTGCCTGTTTATCTCTTTGCCGAGATTGACAGGCTAAAGCAGGAAGTAAAAGCTAAAGGAGTCAACGTTATCAGCTTTGGTATAGGCGATCCTGATTTGTCCGCGCCTAAATCTATTGTTAATGTATTGAAAGAAGAAAGCGAGATAGATATAAATCAAAAGTATCCTTCATATGAAGGTCTTCTTAAATTTAGAGAATCCGCTGCTAACTGGTATGAGAAAAGATTTGGCGTTTCATTAGACCCTCAAACTGAAGTTCTTTCTCTAATAGGTTCAAAAGAAGGAATAGGACATCTTCCGCTTGCTTTTGTAAATCCGGGCGATATTGTTCTTGTTCCTGATCCAGGTTATCCCGTTTATAATGCAGGAACTATTTTTGCAGGCGGAACTCCATATATTATGCCTCTTAAACAAGAAAATGATTTTTTGCCTGATTTTTCTATAATTCCTGAAAGCGTGTTTGAAAAAACCAGAATTATGTTTTTAAATTACCCCAATAATCCTACATCTGCTAAAGCCGACAAATTTTTTTTTAGTGAAGTTGTTAAACTTGCAAAAAAACATAATTTTATAGTAGCCCATGATTTTGCATATTCCGAAGTATTTACCGGAGACGGAGATGCTGAACCAGAGTCGTTTTTATCTGTTAAAGGAGCAAAGGACATAGGGGTGGAGTTTCATTCTCTTTCTAAAACATTTAATATGACAGGATTTAGAATCGGTTTTGTTTGCGGAAATAAGCAAATTTTAAGCGGATTAGGAGCAGTGAAGACAAATCTTGATTCCGGTATTTTTCAGCCTATCCAGATTGCAGGGGCATACGGTTTAGATAATGAACTCAAAGTTATTAAAGAAAACAATAAAATATATAGAAGAAGAAAAGATCTTCTTGTTGAAGGACTTGAACGTCTCGGCTATAATGTATATAAATCCGACGTTACTTTCTATGTGTGGGCAAAAGTTCCCGTAGAAGGAGCGTCATCTAAAGATTTTGCATTATCTTTACTTAATGATAAAGGAATTGTCGTAACCCCGGGTTCAGGCTTCGGAGAATACGGCGAAGGTTATATCAGATTTTCATTAACTATAAGCGAGGATCGCATAACGGAAGCTCTTGAGAGAATGGCGCAATAATAATAAAAAAATAAGTAAGTAAATAATATAACCCAAAAAGTCATTCCAGCGTGGGCGGGTATGATTTAAAGCCGTCGGTATTTAAGCGGCTCATCCATAATTAAATTTTCTATCGGCAATTTACAGTATAATAAATATAAATATTAATTAATGGATATTTATTTTGGTTTAGGAAGTAATTTAGGAAATAAAGAAGTTAATTTAATAAATGCAATTTCGTTAATAAATTTAATAAAATTAGATTGCGGAGGAGTTTTAAAATTAGTTAGAGCTTCAAGAATATATCAAACTTCTCCGGTCGGTTTCAGTGAAGAAGAATGTAAAAGCGGTATCGTTCCGGTTTTTTTAAATTGCGCAGTTCTTTATAAATTTTACAAATATAGGCACGAAAATAATAATACTAATAATATAACTGCTTATGAAAATATAGGTAAGGATTTATTATTCAAAATTAAAAACATAGAAAAATTAATCGGCAGAAAATTTAACTTTAAAAATAACGGTGAAACCTTATTTATTAAGCACATCCCCAGAGAAATAGATATTGATATACTTTTGCTTGATAAAATTATTATATCTCTTCCAAAATTAAATATACCGCATAAAGAACTAAAAAACCGCAAATTTACATTAATACCGTTATTAGATATAAATGAAAATCTTATTGACCCTATAACCAAAAATTTATATAAAAATATACTTTCCGATTTTTCCGCAACCGAAGAAGGAATATCTCAATCATTTAAACCTTACGGTGTTTTTAGCGATAATTATTTAAATATTAATAAAATATAAATAAATATACGATGTAATTGTCAAAAAGTTATTAATCTTAATCTTAATATAATATAGAAATATATTCAATATAATATTTTATTAAAACAATAATGCTAAAAACTTTTTACTATAATTGGGTTATTGCATAAATAATCAGCAAGTATATTTTTTTAATTTAAATCCTGATTATATACTTTTCATTATATTAGAAAATTGTATAAAATATGGAAAACAATATATAAAATATAAACTTATTAAATTCAATCAATAATAACAAATACCCGATATAAATGGAATAACCCAATAAATTAAAATAATTATTATAATTAATATAATAATTAAAAGATTTTGGAACGCTAACGAGCGACAAGCTTCTCTTCGCAAACTACTTTATGAGGAAGTTTTTGGTCGTATATTGAAATAAGACCTCTTTTTATTTCCATCATTTGAGGTTCTGAAGACCCAAACCTTTCAATTAAAAATTGAGCCGCTATTTGCGGTTTTATTATATCTCCGCATGTAAAAATATCAACCGCAGCATATTCATACTCAGGCCATGTATGAATAGACAGATGTGATTCTGCAATTATAACCATTCCGCTAATTCCAAACGGATTGAATTCATGAAATTTATGCTCCACTATTGTGGCTTTTGCATTTGATGCGGCATCAAGCATAGCTGTTTCTACAAATTCTAAATCCGCCAGAATACCCGACTTGCATTTTTTTAGTTCTAAAAGCAGATGTACTCCAAGAGAATTCATAATTCTTAACCTCCATATACGTAATATATTATAAAAAAATAAATTAAAGCACAATTTTTTATTATATTGTATATAGATAAAAATGCAAGAAAAATCTTTTACCCAAAATTGCCGATAGAAAAGTTATTTTCTGGAGGAGCCGTCTAAATGCCGACGGCTTTAAAGAAAGCGTACCTGCCCACGCAGGAATGGCTGCATATAGCGAATGAGATTATAAATCCTCTCTAATTCATTCCCGCATAAGTGAGAAAGTTCTGAAATAAACTTTACGAGGCTGTAAATCATATAAACGCATGCCGTTTATGGCGAAGCGGTCATCCAGAAAATAAATTTCTATGGAAGGATTAAAATATTATGGTTTGATTGTTGATTTTTAATATTCAGTTTAAGAAAACAAGACTGCTTGCCACGCCGTTAAGTTTTCCATAAAATTTTAAGATTTTAACTGGTTTGTATGAGTTAGAATAAGGATTGATGCCATATAATATTTTATAAAAAATTCCGCGTTTTAAAATATTATCAATAAAAAATAAATCTCCGCTGCTGCTTTCAGACAAATTTCCGACATAACCTTTTATACTTGCGATATTTTTTAAAGCAGTATTTATATATTCGTGTTTTAGATAGTTTTGTTTAATTTTAATTATATCGTTATATACGTTTCCGTTACGATAAGAATGTTTAAGTATTAATAAATTATTTTTATTTTCAGGTATTATAGGCATTGCTGAAGAAAATTTGCCGGGGATCGTGTATAATTGTTTAATATCGTGATTACGGAAATTTTTATTTAAATATCTGTTTTTAATTTTTTCTATATAATTTATAATTTTGTTATTTTTAAATTTTAATCCGCTGAGCCATAAATTCCCGTTTTTATCAAAAGTTAAGTAAGAAACGTAATTTTTAAGTAATATTTTTCTTTGTATTGAGAATGGCTTTGACGATGACGGGTTCATTGTAATTTTACATAAGTAATTATTAAATATGTTTTTAGAGTATGAATATAAATATAAAATTACCCATAATGAATTATTTTTTTTATTAATCGCAATATTGCTTAATATTCCGCTATTCCTTTGTTTAACGGTAAAGCGTCTTTTAATATTTGTTTTGCTAAAATTTGCGGATAATTTTGATAATGAATAAATACTTCTTATGTATGTTCCTTTTAAATTTCGAACATCGGCAAAAAATAAATTATTTTTATTGGGCGTTTTAGAAATTAATCCTATCTTTCCGCCATAATTAATGCCGCTCGTCAGTATAATTTTTTTATGAAATTTATAGCCGGCATTATCTTTGCTTGCTATAAATTTTAAATATACTAAAGATGTGACAGGGACGCCTTTAAAGGTCATACCATAGTCAACATATATAAATTTTAATTTTAATGGCATATTTAACATATTTGAATCATTGCCGTATATTTTTTTTTGAGAATAATTTACATTTTTATTTAATAAAGAAATTTTTTTCTTTTTTTCTTTATTCTGTTTATTAATTAAATAATATTTTAAAAAATTTACATCTGGTATAAAATTTTTGATTTTAGGGTGTAAATAATTTTTTTGTTTAAAAGCCGGTTCTCTATCAGTATCTTTAATTACATCAACCATTGTTCCAAAATTTATTTTTCTCCAAACAATCCATGCATTTCTTAATGGAAGTTCTAAACAGCCCAAACTTCTATTAATGCCGTACATTCCTCTAGGAAACCCATGTATTGCTTCTCCGTAATAGTTAAAATAATTTATAAAAGGAATATGTTTGTCGTTATATGATTTGTCCCATGGTGTTTTGCCAGACATTGTCGCTTCAAAATAACGTTGATAAACAGGAAATATTCCATTATATGTAGCAGCATTAAAAACCCCCGTATTAGTAAATGAAACTAATATGTTTTTTCCATTTCTCCATAAGTGCAATGTTTTTGGAAAATTTTTGTCGGCCCAGACATAAGCGATACCGTTTTTATTTTTTTTATTAATTTTTAAATCTTTAAAAGCTTTTTTCCAAACATTTTCGTTGATTCTTCCCGTGATTCTGAGTCCGTTTTGGTATTGAAAATTCATAGCTGCGCCATCTAATATAGATGAAAAATAATCCGGCTTCCAATCTTTTATAAAATTTTCGGGTAAATTTTTCCATTTCCATCTCCATCTGCAGTATCTATTATGCTCATATTTAATGTAAATATAATTTTTATTGTTCGCAGAAGCATTAAAAGGAATGCATTTTATAGGCAGATAGTCTAATTTTGACATTATTACGCTGAATAAATTATTCCCTTTTCTGTATATGCCATGATAAAGATAAGGATATGTAAAATCAGGCGGTATTATAATTTTTAGATTATTTTTATGTACGACTTTTTTTATGGGCTTTATATAATTAATCACCCGCTTAATTTTTTTTACATCACTCTGCTTATATTTGACATTATTATCATTATCGCTTAAGTTTACATATAGAGAGTTCGCAGATTTTTTTTTAAATATTAAAAGAGAATAATTTTTTAAAGGAACGAATATAGTTTTTTTAAAGGAATATCTAAGCGGTTTATTTATCATAAACGCAATAGAAGAACCTGTTAAAAAAAATATTATAAGAATAAAGATAATTAGAAATGATTTTTTTTTAATATTTTTTTGCCTGTTCATTAAAAAAAATAAAATGTTTTTAATTTTATTAAATTTATATTAAAGTTTATAATTCAAATTATAAGGGTATAATTATTTTTTGTGTAATTTATGTTTCATATAAATATAAATAAGTTATTTATTATTTTATTTTATTTTATTATTATTTTATTTTAAATATACTTATTGTTTTATATAATTCAGAAGCTAATTTTGAAAGCTCGTTTGCTCCTATTTTGACCTGCTTTGCGCTGGATGTCGCAGATTCTTGGGATTGCAAAATACTTTCGGAGGATGCGGATATCTCTTCAGTCGCGGTAGATTGTTCTTCCGCAGCGGTTGCAATTAATGTTATCATATCTTTTAGTTTAAAGGAAAGATCTTTAATTTTATTAATTTGATGCCCTGCATTTTTAGCGACGCTTACCCCGTTTTTTACTTCCTCTTTTCCATAATTCATTGATTCAACTGCTTTTAAAGTATCTTCCTGAATAGAAGAAATCATATCTGTTATTTCTTTTGTAGCTTTCGTAGTTCTTTCGGCAAGTTTTCGCACTTCATCGGCAACGACCGCGAACCCTCTGCCCTGTTCTCCCGCACGGGCAGCTTCTATTGCGGCGTTTAAAGCTAACAGATTAGTCTGGTCTGCAATTTCATCAATAACGGCAATGATTTCTCCGATTTTTTGTGAAGATTTCCCAAGTTCGTTTATAACATCGGCGGCTTTATCTACGGATTTTTCAATTGATGTTATTTCTTTAATGACATTTTGGACGGCATTATAACCTTCTTCAGTGGCTTTTTGCGTATAGTCCGCTTCTTGCGCTCCATTGCTTGAATTTTTTGCAATTTCAATTATTGCAAGAGTTAATTGTTTTATTGATTCAACTATCGTCAAACTGCTTTGTTTCATATTATTTATTGAATTTTCAAGTTCTAAAGAAGATGTATCTAATTCAGTGCTGGAACTAGATACGGATTCTACAGCCTGAGAAATAGAACCTACATTTTTGGTCAATGAATCTATCAGTATATTAACATGATTTACAAGCAGACCTATTTCATTTTTAGGATTTACGCTGATTTTTATTTTAGTTCTTAAATCGCCTTTTGCAACTTCGCCAATTTTATTTATAGTAAGTCCAAGTTTATCCAATAATGTCTTTTTAAAATAATAGCTTATGAGAAGAAGCGCTAGCAGAAAGAAAAACGGCAGCACCATAAAAAAATATAAAAGCGTATGTATTCTTTTAGTGGAAGATGAAACGATATATGAGCGAACATAATTGAGATTTTTTAGTAATTCAGGCAGATATTTTTTAAAATGATTAACGTTGATAGTTGGGCCTATTTTAATAGGATTTTTTAAAATTTTGACTACATGCGGTCTGTAAAAAGCCATAAATTTTTTAAATTTAAGCATTTTAATATTTAATTCTTTATTTTCGGGTTTATGCAAATATTGTTTTTTTACGCCAAACACGGTAGAAAATTTTTCGCGTTTAAACCCGCTCATAAACCCATTCGAAACTATAATATTATTGACCCTTGCCATTTTAATTTTTTTTACTAATTGTGCTATGTTTTTATCAATAGACGATGTATTAAAAGTCTTTTTCTCTAATTGTGCTATTTTAATATTAGTTTTTCTAAGTTTTGAGAGATAAATTATACTTATTATATCCTTCTGCACATTGGTAAAAGAGGTAATTGAAGAATTAATTGCTGACTCTAAATACGATGAATTTTTAAATGTATTGATATAATTGATTACCATAAAGCTTCCTGTTAAAATAACGATAAACATTAATATGGCAGCAAAATATAATCTGGATTTAAATGTGATAAGCATGATAAATATCCCTCTTTGAAGTTTTATGATTTTAACTAAACTAAATTAAATTTAACTAAACTAAACTAAACTAAACTAAAATATCGGATATAATTATTACTACAATAAAAAATATAAAAATTATCAGGTACGTAAGGTAAACCTGCTTTTTTACTTTTATTTTTTTAATTTTTAGAAATATCAATGAACCTATAAGTGTAATTAAAGTACTTAAAAAACACACTATGCCGAATATATATAAAAAAAAGAATATTTTATGCATAATTAATTACTTTATTATATTATTAATTTTTTTAGTATTGTGTAAGCTAAATAGATATAAATAATATACTATTTATATCTATTATTAAGATTAATTGAAATAATAACGGAAATATAAATATACATATTCAAGAAATATTTATATTTATATTTATATTTATTTATTATAATGTTAATATTAACATAATAAAACAAAAAGTAAATAATTTTATATTATCCTAAAATCA
>JAKACI010000254.1 GCA_021821565.1 bacterium
ATAATTTTTAATCGCCTATAAATTCAATATTTTGTTTAGATTTCGTTCGGTGTTTTATTCATTATACATTAGATGAAGACAATAAAAAATAATCATTAAGCCATCCGATTTATTTTATCTTTAAATCATTAAGCCATCCGATTTATTTTATCTTTTACTCTCTCCTGCATTTGCCGGTTTTTATCCTCCATAATTTTCATTATGCAGAACTTGATTATTTATATTAATAAATATATATTGAATGCATATTTATTTTATTAATTAAATAAATTTTAAATTTCAAAAAATATTAAACATATAAACTAAACAAAAATATTAAACAAAAATTTAAAATAACAAAAACTGTTTCAAATGTATTTCATATATGTTTTAAAAAACATTAAAACAAGCAATAAGATTTTTTAATTGTTTATAAATTCAATTAGGAGTAGGAGATAAAATAAATCGGATAGCTTTTTATTGATAGCTTTTTATTATAAAATAACCAATAAAAAATCCCCACCCATGTTGAGGAAATTTATTTTGCAATAATGGGGATTTTTTGATTGCAAAATACAATAATAAAAGAATAAATTATGAAAAAAACATTATTATCTTTATTTATATCAGGGTTGTTATTGTTCTTATTTTCATTTAATGCTGTTTATGTTTATGGAAAAACAAGTCTAAAAAAAATAAAATTTAAGGCTAAAATAAAAAAGGGCGTTAAAATTTCAGTTACGCCTACGGATAAATTTTATGCAGATATATTTGGAGGATACGGAGTTTTCGACACAAAAAAATATGGATTAGATCTGAACACCGGCAGGTTGCAGAACAACATTATGCTATATATAAAGGCAATAGGAAATAATTCTAACGGATGGATTCAAAATACGGCTGAAAATAATTTAAACTATTATGCCGCCTTAATTAAATATTATAACAGCAATAAATCCAACATTACTTTTATATACGGAAGAAATGACGGCATGGGTTATATGCCCCAAATATTTTCAAAATCTCTTGAAAATATATACGGATATCAATTTAATTTTTCGATGGATACGGCTTATATTTATAATACCGAGCACAGATGGCATACCGCCTTAAGATGGATAAACTATATAAATAAAAATATTACATTCGAAAACAAAGTATCGTATAGTTACAGCAGGTATTATAGGGTCAGCTATGCTAATCCTGATTTTCAGTCGAACCCGCTTTCCTTGCTTAATGGAGGCTATTTGCCTAATTCTCCTGTGAATTGGGCGGCACCCACCATGCAAAATTCATATAATCCTACGGCAGAGTTCGGCAGTTCATTATTAGGGACTGCCTACCATAATTTTATAAATAATGTCGATAAGATAGGTGATGCCCCGATGTTTATTCTGAAATTGCCTTTTAATAAACTTAAATTAGGCGGAGATTTTTTGTCATATTCAACAAGATCAGCTGAGTTTTGGTACGGAAGTTATAATATGCCTGAAGGAGATAAGTATAATGATGTATGGGACGAATATGACACAATATCTAATTATTATGTATATGCTCAGGATAAAATTAAAATAATCCCTAAAAAATTGTTTATAGAGCCAGCTATGAAATATCAAACAATTAAAACAGTGGCAAACTATAATTCTGGTTATTATAACGCAATAGGCGGAACCAGCTCTAAATTTTATAACTACTGGCAACCGTCAATTTTAGCTGTATACTCCCCTATTAAAAATATAGATATTTATGCGGTATGGGGCAAAACAGTCGGGGTTCCCCAAATAGGGTCTAAGTACATTTTGATTAACTCCGAAACAGATGAAGTTGCGGAAGGTTATGACCCGTTAATAGACGAAAAACCGCAATATATGACAGATTATACACTTGGTGTAAAATATTTGCATAAAGGTTTTTTGTTAAGCGCCGATATTTACAGGGAAGATTATATCAATAAACATAATTCCGTTTACAACCCTATTGTAGGCGCTTCCGTGTATTTTAGTTCCGGAACTGCAAGACAGGAAGGTTTTAAGCTATCGGCTAAATATAATTTTAATAAGATTTGGGGCATATTTGCAAGATATTCGTATAAGAACGCCCAATTCACGTCAAATTTTTCTGGGACCTATGGAGCGGTTTCCGCAGGACAGCATGTGCCTTATATTCCTAAAAATTTAGCCGGACTTGGAGGATTTGCCGAAATTTTTGGAACTTATCTTAAGATATTTGGAGCGTACACCGGAACGCGGTATGTTCCTATAAGCGCTCAGAAGAAAGGGGTATATGGGGTATATTACAATATAAATCAAAATTATGAAACTGGCGGCTATTTCATTTTAAACGGATATGTTTCTCGTAGTTTTAATTTAAGTAAAATATCATTATTTAATAAGATGAACCTAAAAATCGTTAAATTGTCGTTTTCAATAACTAATATTCTAAATAGGCAGTATAATTCTTGGTCTGACTACACTTACGGTGTTTCAAGCACTAATCCCGTTCAAGAGGTTATGCCCGGTATGCCGAGATTTGTTTATGCTCAGGCATCTTTCGGATTTTAAGCATGTCAAAATAATCAGAACAGTTTAAATTAAGTTATCAAAATTAAGTTATCCTCTAATTAAATTAAGTTATCCGATTTATTTTAACTTTTACTCTCTCCTAC
>JAKACI010000255.1 GCA_021821565.1 bacterium
TTTTTAACGCTTTATCTATAAAATCTCCTCCGAAATTAGAAACTTATATGAAAAAAACGGGGAAAAATTAGAAGAATATAAAATATTTGAGTATTTAAACTCGGTTTTTATTACAAGCCATGATATCAAGCCTAAATGGCATGTGTTGACACAATCGGCATTTCAAAAATATACCGACAATGCCGTCAGTAAAACAGTTAATTTTCCTCACAACGCCGCTAAAGAAGATATTAAAGAAGTTTATGTGCAGGCTTACAATCTTAACCTTAAAGGAATTACCGTTTATAGAGACGGTTCTCGGGAACAGGTTTTAACAACCCCAAAATCTCAGTCTAAACAAACACAAAATGAAAATGAAAATAGCAGTAAAGATACAAATAATAAAAAATACCTATCTATAGAGCCTAGAAAGAGACCTGATATTATTTACGGTGTGACAATTAAAATGGTAACAGGGTGCGGACCTTTGTACGTAACCATAAATAAAGACGATAACGACGCTCCTTTTGAAATTTTTAACTCTATAGGAAAATCCGGAGGCTGCGCCCAGAGCCAGACAGAGTCAATAGGCAGAATGGTCAGTATGGCATTACGCTCAGGAATAGACGCTGAAGAAATTATAAGTCAGCTAAAGGGAATAAGATGCAACCAGCCATACGGATTCGGAGAAAATATTATTTATTCCTGTGCAGATGCCATAGGTAAGGCTCTTGAAAAGAGCTTAAAGGAAATATCGGATTTAAAAAAATGTAATTGCGAAGAAAACGGCTTTAATACCGGTATTGTAAAGAAAAATAACAATGATAATAGCGAAGATAACAATCATAAAAATAATTTACATAACAATAATAATCATAATCATATTACTGATGCGTTAAATACTCAATTTAGAGGTGCTTGCCCTTCATGCGGCGGTTCAAATCTTAAACATGCAGAAGGATGCACGGTATGCTTAGATTGCGGCTATTCCGACTGCGGATGATATAATAGCATATTATATATAAATAGAAAAGTATAAAGAATGTCCCAAAATTGCCGATAGAAAATTATTTTTCTGTATTCCTGCATACGCAAGAATGACTTTGCGGGTATTTAAGTTTTCACCCAACGGGTGTCATTCCCGCAAAAGCGGGAATCTAATATTTATATAACTTTAAAGCTATTTTAACAATCTCTATCAGCAATTTTGGGAAGGTTTAAGCGATACCTTCAATAATCTCTATCGGCAATTTTGGCATATATTAAAGAATAAAAAAGAAGCTCTGTAATATATTACAGAGCTTCTTTGCTTTAAGGGGAAAAAGCCTTCGGTAAAAATTAATATGCGGTTCCATATAGAATTAATTGTTTTAATGATCCTTGAATTGAGCCCGGCATTCCCATATGTGTCATAAATGCCCACATACCTGCATCGGAAAAATAATATTTCATTCTCCACATTTCACCTAATATTCCGATATCGGTATAGCCGCCGTTGCGATAAACCAATATTTCGACAGGAAAAGCCGAACTATGATCTATGCCTGGATTTTTATATGTTTTTGTAGCTCTTATGCCGCTATCTATTGAAATACTATGCCTTTCGGTAGAATTTCTTATAACGCCGAATTCAATAAAACCAGCAGACGGATCATTTATTTCATAGGCATAATGCCACCGGCTTTTATTAATTTGTATCCCTTTTTTTACTAAAGCGGCAACTCCTTCAAGATTTGAGTTTTTACTTCCTGAATAATTCTGAATTACTACAACGCTGCCGGGAAAAGAACCTCCGCCGATACCTCCCGGGAATCTGCCCGTTCTCATAGGTCCGTATTGAGTGTTTAATGCCGTCCCTCCGACGGCTTTTCTAATTGCGCTTTTAATATTACTATTTGCCTTAGCGGCATAAGCAATATATGAATTTCCAGAAAAGGTTCTTGTAATAGCGGGAAGATTAACCATGCTTACGACTGTCCCCTGCGTAGGAGTCGTATAAACGCTCACTCTTAGCGGCAAGCCAAATGCTGCAACGGGATTTTTACCGTTATCCGTCATATACTTGTCGTAAGAATTATTATCGGCGGCTATAACGGTAGATATATGAGAATCGCCTTTTGGAAGGGAGATTCTTTTTACCGCTATAACATTCCAGCCGATATTATTTAAAGCGCTTTTGACTTTATTTATAACGGATGAATAATTTCCTCCGATATTTACCGCAACTTTTGTAAACACGCCGTAAGAAGAAGCATATGATTTCAAACTGCTTAATGAAATAATCAATACGCTTAAAATGAAGACAAACATTAATTTTTTAAATAATTTTAAACCCATAGTAAACTTTCCTCCTTAATTTTTATTAGCTCAATGAATTGCTATTTTTTATTAAAATCAATATTTAAAAATAATGTTTAATTTTTATCATAATATGACAGGCATGTCAAATATAAATTTATACCCAAAAATTTACGATAGAAAATTATTTTTTAGTTTATAGATGGGTTATAATTTTAGCCCAACTTCACCACTTTTATTATTCTAAAATTATAACTCGTTGATATTATTACATTTTATTTTTTATTTTGTAGTCCCCATAGACATTTTTATTGCCCCCATAAATATAGTAATATCAATATGTTGC
>JAKACI010000256.1 GCA_021821565.1 bacterium
AATACGTCAAATCTTATATTTAATCCTTTTGAATTAGTTGAATTTATCTCCGGTATTATGACGCTTTATCCGGGAGATATTATTTCAACAGGAACTCCTTCAGGAATTGGAACTTTAAATCATGGAGATATATTTGAAATTGAAATTGAAAATATCGGTAAATTAAAAAACTTCGTAGAATAGGAGAAGAAATGTCAATGAAACAAACAGACGCTATAAATCAAAATTCATTTAAATTTGCAGAAAGATTAAATAAACTGCCTGTTTATCTCTTTGCCGAGATTGACAGGCTAAAGCAGGAAGTCAAAGCTAAAGGAGTCAACGTTATCAGCTTTGGTATAGGCGATCCCGATTTGTCCACGCCTAAATCTATTGTCAATGTATTGAAAGAAGAAAGCGAGATAGATATAAATCAAAAGTATCCTTCCTATGAAGGTCTTCTTAAATTTAGAGAATCCGCTGCTAACTGGTATGAAAAAAGATTTGGCGTTTTATTAGACCCTCAAACGGAAGTTCTTTCCTTAATAGGCTCAAAAGAAGGGATAGGGCATCTTCCGCTTGCTTTTGTAAATCCGGGCGATATCGTTCTTGTTCCTGACCCTGGTTATCCCGTTTATAATGCAGGAACTATTTTTGCAGGCGGAACCCCATATATTATGCCTCTTAAACAAGAAAATGATTTTTTGCCTGATTTTTCTATAATACCTAAAAGCGTGTTTGAAAAAACTAAAATTATGTTTTTAAATTATCCTAATAATCCTACATCTGCTAAAGCCGACAAATTTTTCTTTAGTGAAGTTGTTAAACTTGCAAAAAAACATAATTTTATAGTAGCTCATGATTTTGCATATTCCGAAGTATTTACCGGAGACGGAGATGCTGAACCGGAGTCGTTTTTATCTGTTAAAGGAGCAAAAGACATAGGGGTGGAGTTTCATTCTCTTTCTAAAACATTTAATATGACAGGATTTAGAATAGGTTTTGTTTGCGGAAATAAGCAAATTTTAAGCGGATTAGGAGCAGTAAAGACAAATCTTGATTCAGGAATTTTTCAGCCTATCCAGATTGCAGGGGCATACGGTTTAGATAATGAACTTCAAGTTATTAAAGAAAACAATAAAATATATAGAAAAAGAAAAGATCTTCTCGTAGAAGGACTTGAACGTCTCGGTTATAATGTATATAAATCCGACGTTACTTTCTATGTGTGGGCAAAAGTTCCCGTAGAAGGAACGTCATCTAAAGATTTTGCATTATCTTTACTTAATGATAAAGGAATTGTTGTGACTCCTGGTTCAGGCTTCGGAGAATATGGCGAAGGGTATATCAGGTTTTCATTAACTATAAGCGAAGATCGCATAACAGAAGCTCTTGAGAGAATGGCGCAATAATAATAAAAAAATAAGCAAGTAAAAAAATAAGCTAATAAATTAAATCAAATTAATAAATATATAACTAAAAATATCTATAGGTAAATTTGGATAATAAATTAATAATTTGATAATTTAATAAATAAATTATCAAATAAATAATATAATAAATATTAATTAATGGATATTTATTTTGGCTTAGGAAGTAATTTAGGAAATAAAGAAGTTAATTTAATAAATGCAATTTCGTTAATAAATTTAATAAAATTAGATTGCGGAGGAGTTTTAAAATTAGTCGGAGCTTCAAAAATATATCAAACTTCTCCCGTCGGTTTCAGCGAAGAAGAATGTAAAAGCGGTATTATACCAGTTTTTTTAAATTGCGCAGTTCTTTATAGATTTTATAAATATAAACACGAAAATAATAATACTGATAGCATAGCTGATTATGAAAATATAGGTAAAGATTTATTATTCAAAATTAAGAACATAGAAAAATTAATCGGCAGAAAATTTAACTTTAAAAATAACGGTGAAGTCTTATTTGTTAGGCACATTTCCAGAGAAATAGATATTGATATACTTTTGCTTGATAACATCATTATATCTCTTCCAAAATTAAATATACCGCATAAAGAACTTAAAAACCGCAAATTTACATTAATACCGTTATTAGATATAAATGAAAATCTTATCGACCCTATAACCAAAAATTTATATAAAAATATACTTGCCGATTTTTCCGCAACCGAAGAAGGAATAACCCAATCATTTAAACCTTACGGTGTTTTTAGCGATAATTATTTAAATATTAATAGAATATAAATAAATATTAATAAAATATAATAAATAAATTTACGATGTTATTGTCAAAAAGTTATTAATCTTAATCTGACTTCACCATAATTAACAGCAGCATATTGATATTACTATATTTATGGGGGCAATAAAAATGTCTATGGGGACTACAAAATAAAATGCAACAATATCAATAAGTTATAATTTTATAATAATAAAAACGATGAAGTTGAGTTAATCTTAATATAAAAATATATTAAATATAATATTATATTAAAACAATAATGCTAAAAACTTTTTACAATAATTATAATTGGGTTATTGCATAAATAATCGGCAAGTATATTTTTTTAATTTAAATCCCGATAATATACCACCTTTATTATATAAATAGAAAATTGTATAAAATCTGGAAAACAATATATAAAATATAAACTTATTATAATAATT
>JAKACI010000257.1 GCA_021821565.1 bacterium
TGCAGCAGCATTATTAATAGTTTTATAATGGTTTACCCTTTTAACGCTTTTTTTGAAAAAATATCAAATATTATTGCTTGAGCTGTCAGTGAAAAAAGAACCGTAATAAAAACATAAGTAATTATCGTGGACCTCATATATAAATTTAATGGCAATGACAGCGCCATCGCAATCGGCAATGCCCCTCTTAAACCGCCAAAAACAAGAAATCTTTTATACTGTTTATTTAATTTTATACTTTTTGAAAATATTTTAAACTTATTTTGAATTTTGTTTATCATAGGCGAAAACAAATATATCGCAATGAATCGCGATAATATTACAATTATTATAATAAATATAGAAATTATCCATAAATTTAAAATTTTAAACAAATTCATTTCTATTCCTATGATTAAAAATAAAATAGAATTAATTACAAAAGTCATATATTCAATAACAACTGGGAAAACTTCCAATGTATGACTTGAGACTTTTTTCTTAAACCCGTAATTTACAAGAACTATTCCGCCAAATATAATCGCCATAATAAAAGATACATTTAAATAATATGCTATTATTAAAGATACATAAGCCAAAAGAAGGGATATCATAATTTCGGTTAAATAATCCACTGTAAGAGACAATATAAACGATACTAAATAACCGAGTAAAACTCCCAATATAGAACCTCCTAACGCTTCATACAAAAACTGCAATGTTGAAGTTCCGATTATTCCAAAAATATATTTGAAGATATTTAAAACATCACCTTTTAAAAAAATTAATCCTGCATTGTGCAAGTTTAAACCTAAAAAAACTTCGAATAAAACAAGGCTTATTCCGTCATTAAATAAACTTTCGCCTTCTAAAACTGTTTTAATACCGTCGCCAAAGCTATAGCCGCTATTATTGCTATCATTATCGTTATAATTATTATTATAACCTAATTTTTTTATTATCTTATTTTTCAATAAAGCAAGTATTGAAATAGGGTCTGTAGGAGTTATAATAGCGCCAAAAATTAAGGATTGTTTTAACGGAAAATCTAAAATGAAATGAAATGAAACGCCTATAAAAATTGCGGAAAAAATCGTTCCGAATATCGATAATATACTTATAGGCAGAGCATTGGCTATCAAAGGACCAATTTTAATGTTAACAGCCCCTTCAAAAATAATAATAGGAAGAAATACATAATATATTAAAGAAGGCGTTATCTTTAAATATGGAAAAATATGAAAAATACCTACAACAAGACCTATCAAGACAAGCATTGAAGTATAAGGAATTTTCAAATAATTTGTTAAAATTCCTCCGATAGAAGCAATTGAAAGTAAAATTATTGCAGTAATTACTATATAGTGGCTTCCATGCATAATATTTTATTTTACAATAATAATTAGTAATTATTTATCAAAATTATATCATAAAAACATTATTTGACATACTCCTCATGCCTAAAGGCAGGGAATTCTGATTTGACTTCATCAACATTATAATTAGTAATAGCAATAGATATAACAAATGAAATCAACGCTATAATTCCATAAAATACAAAAGCATCGCTTAATTTAAAACTACTGGCTATAGACCCGCCTATAGGCGCAGCTATAGAGCCAATGCCAAATCCTGCGAAAAAAAATATTCCGTAAGCTGTGGACCTGTAATATTCTTTGGCATTTCTACTTATTAAAAGGTTTGATATAGGATTTATAGAAAAATCAAATGCTGAAAAAAGCAGTATAGAAAGAAATAAAATTAAACCTCCCGTAAAACCTGAAATTAAAATGAATATTCCCGATATTAAAACTAAAACGGAAAATACCCTGTTCGGTTTATATCTTTTTGTAATATAAGTGCTTGAATATTGAAATAAAACTCCGACTAATAATGCTACCGTCACATAAAAACTGCCTGCCGCAACAGTTTGATTATGAAAAAATAAAAAATTTTTCAATTCTATTCCAGTGTAAGCCGGCAAAAATGAAAATACGCCTTGAAAAACAAAACCGTTTAAAAATTCAACTATAAAAATAAATACTATATTCCTGTGAAAAAAGTCATTAAAGAAACTTTTAATATTTGCAAGTAAATTGGCATTTTTGCTTTCTGAATAATTTTCATAGTTATTATCACTATTTGAATTTATCTCATTTATATTTATATTATTATTTGAATTATTGTTTCTATTATTGTTTGAATTTATATTATTTATAGTATTGTTTCTATTTATATTATTTAAATTATTGTTTCTATTATTAACATTTTCTATTTTGTTTGACTCAATTTTTACAAAAAAAGAGTAAACAAATATAAATAAAAAAATCAAACCCAATACTAAATAAGGCGCATTATAACCGTAATAGTAGCCTAAAAATCCTGCAAATGCGGCGCTTAATGCTACCCCTAATGTTCCTGCTATCCCATGAATAGCAAAGCCCCTTAACTTATCAGTTTTCACAAAAGACATAATACTTAAACCGACAGGGTGATAAATACTCCCGATTAAACCCATTAATATAATAAAAACAGCGAAAATATAAAAATTTCCGGATAAAGCTGCTAAAAATGCACTTAACGACATTCCAATTAAATAAACCTTAAGCTTGTCCCATTTTTTTTGCCA
>JAKACI010000013.1 GCA_021821565.1 bacterium
TGCAATACATAAGAGGTTTATAATACTAAGGGCAAAAAAAGGGAGGATATGCATGGTTTATTCATACTTTTAAATGTTTTCTCTATCGAATAATATAGGTATAAATATATTTAAATAAATTAAACTAATCTTAATGAGACTAGGACTTAAAAACTAACGCTACCATGAAATACCGCGAAAGTCAACGCGACAAAGATCTGAGTAATCGCTTTGCTAACGATTACGCCCACGCAATTTTGCGAAGAATTATTCTTAATGAGGGCATGCTTCGTGGGCTAAGCGGGTTGGATGTCACATTTAATTATCTCATTACCGCAATTGCAGGCAAGAACGGCGCTGGAAAGTCCACAATATTGGCTCTTGCTTGTTGTGCCTACCACAACAATAAGGATGGCTTTAAACTACCTAAGCGCAACAACACTTACTATACTTTTTCTGATTTCTTCATTCAGCATGCCGATGAGATTTCTCCAGAAGGCATCAAAATCCAATATTACATTGCGTACGATAAATGGAGGAAATCTTCCTCGATGCCAACAGGTGCTGGTATAGGAATGCAACGACGAAGCAAAAAAAAAGGCGGAAAATGGAATAACTACGATGAGAGGGTCAATCGGAATGTGATTTTTTTGGGTATTGAAAGAATAGTTCCGCATAGCGAACGAAGCCAATCACGGTCATATTATCGCGCCTTTCATGATAGAGAATTAAGGGGATGGGAGGAAAAAGTCAAAGAAGATGTCGGATTTATTCTCGATCGTCAATACGATAAGTTTCGCTATGTTGAATATTCAAAATATAATCTTCCCATCGTTAAGGTTGGTAGTATAATCTATTCAGGCTTCAACATGGGAGCGGGCGAAAACACCCTGTTTGAGATATTCTCAACCATCCGTTCTTGCGGGCAAGGCTCGTTGCTTGTTCTGGACGAGATTGAATTAGGGCTTCATGCAGAGGCGCAATTTAGACTCATTAAGCGACTTAAAGAAGTCTGTTATCAAACGCACACTCAAGTAATTTGCACAACCCACTCTAGAGAGATTTTTGATAGTCTGCCTCCTTACGCACGTATTTTTATAGAAAAAATTGGCGATAAAATTAAGATTACTGAAGGCATTTCGTCCGATTTAGCATTCGCCAAACTCGCCGCTACTAACAGCAGCAATGAAGTCGAGATTCTTGTTGAAGATGATATTGCAAAAGCCATTCTTACCTTGGCTTTGCCAATAGGAATACGTTCTCGAGTAGTAATAAATATAGCGGGGTCAGTGAATAGACTCACTCGCCGACTCGCAGATGCTTATGTTCAAGTCAAAACGCGTCCCTTCATGGCGATCTTTGATGGCGATCAGCGTAGTAAATCTAGTGAAAATATTAAATATGCAGAAACTATGGTAGAGTCGCATGGGGAAGACTTCCCTGCATGGTTAGATTCCCACATAGACTATTTGCCGGGAGATACTTGGCCAGAGGCTTGGCTTGTTAAGAATGCGATTGACCATTGCATTCCGTCACTTGCACTTGATTTTGGTTGTACAGAGGATAATCTTAAAGAGATCATACAAAAAGGACTCAGAGCTGGCGGGCACAACGAGTTTTTCGAAATTGCAAAACAGCTTAACATTGAACAAGAAACATGTTTTCAACTGGTAGCTAATAATGTAATCAGAGCGTTATCAAAAGACTTTAAGCCGATAATTTCTCATGTTGAACTGGTTCTAAAAGATAATAATTAATTCATGCCAATTCTTCATTGCATTATCTTATTAGTCTTGAGTTCATGGTGCGTTTGGCAATCCTGTCTTTTGGAAAACAGGATAATATTGATAGGAATTATTTTGAAGAAAAATCCGTATTTATCAAATGAGTTTGTGGATTTTAGGGATATGATTGGTCCAAGACATTGGTTAGTTATCTCGAAAAATCTAAAGTAGAACCCCTAATCCCGATTTAGAACTACATAATATACTAAAAAATAATAAAAAAACCCTTATAGTTTCTATGTTTACGTGAATATACAAGCCGTGTAAGAATCAGGCAAAAACTGTTTATTAGAAATAAAACGAATAAATTTTTCTTTATCAAAAATAAGTGTTTTTGCAACTTCAAAAAAGAAATGTTTTTTTATTGTAGTATCAGACAGAAGAAGTTCAATTAATTTTACATCATTTTTTCTTGCTAACTCCTGAATCTGATTTTTTAGTAATACTTCATCATTAGAAACTAATCTTTCGTCTTTTTTTAATAACAGAGTAAGTTGTTTTAAAATATTTTGCATTATTTTTACCTTATTAATTTATTTAATTCTAAAACCTCGTCTTTGCTTCTAATTTAATTTTATTAGATATTTAGTTTAATTTATTTTTTTCTGAAAATAGCTGATTGATTAAATTAGCGCAAATTGAAGTCCATATTTTTCCATCAGGAAAGTGAGGTTTTGTATCATGAGCTAATTGATTTCTTTGCATACAGATTAATCTTATTTTATCTTTGCTTAATTTTACTATTTCTTCATTAATCACAGGTTCTAAATTATTGTTGAAGCCAATGCTTTTTTGTTGTTCTGTATATGGTAATGGTATTCCTATATCTTCACCATTCTCATCTTTTAAGTTATTTAAATTAATTAATTTACTATGAACAGCACATTGTAATAAACAGCTAAGTCCGCAAGCAGGCGTTTTTGCTTTTTCCTGAATATCATTATCTTCTTGACTTAACTTTTCATTATTATTATTTTTTTTAAATAATAACTCCATCTGTAATCCTAATGCGCTTTCTAATGTTATAAGAGCATGTTGTTTTGCTATCATATCAAAAGATCTATAGTAATATGAATAAATTAAAAGGTTTAAAACGGTCGTAAAATTATTTTGTATTATAATGGGAACATTGCTATTTAATTTGATATTTGTAACGTCATAATAATGTTTCTCGAGAACTTCTTTTTCTTTGCTTTTAAATAAAAGGGCACAATCTTTATCCTCTTTTAAAATATCTAAATTATTTATACCTTTGCTCTTTGCTAAAGAAGCAATAAAATTTTCATAATTCCTGTTGTTAAGTAAAAACTCATCATCTACCTTGCATATTTCATCGAGGTTTTTAAATGTTGTCATATCAATATCTTCTTTTTAAAAATCTTTAACGAATTATAATTTTATTGATTTTATATTTAGCGATGCTAAAAATTATCTTTAATTATAATATGCTCTGTTTTTTGTCTTTTATTATTTTTAAAACCTCATCATCGCCTCTAACTTTATCCCGTTAAGCACGTAAACGAATACCGTCCCGACGTAAGCGCCGGTCTTTGCTATTACCCTGTATCCGTAATAATTAGCCGTTGCTTTGCCGTATTGCCTTGCCTGTTGGATAGTATTATTTATAACAGGTTTAATACCGTTTGGCAAGTTATTCCACCCAGCCATATTGGTATTTTTAACTTCAGTTATATTGCCGGAACAAATTTTGTAATTTTCTATCGCCCAATATGCCGGTTTTGGAAAGCCCTGAGTTCTGCGGATTATGCTAATTAATTTACAGCCGGACATAGTCGCCGTTATCGGTATGGCGTCATAAGTATAAGCTCCGCTGGTATAGGTATAAGGACTGCCGGAATTATACACTCGCATTGCGAGTTTATTAAAGTTAGAATCTGATTTATTGTAGGGAATGTTAAAAATGCCGAAAGCAAAAACATTATTTGCAAAAAACAAAATAAGCGCAAAGACTAATAATATTTTTTTCATAATTTTTATACCTTTTATCTTTATTCTTATTATTTTTAATTTATTCAGCTTAAAATACTCTGCTTTAAATATATAATTAATGGTTTCTATTGCCTTTTTAAATACGCTGTTTAAACGCTCTATAATGCGTTTTAAGGCGTGTTGTCTGTAAAGGCTTATGATATAAGGCTTTACAGAGTGTTAATTTCGTTTAAAATTTTTTATAAGACTTTGATTTGCCGGTTCCCCAATCTGCATCTCTGATATATAAAATTCCGTTTTCTATTTTTAGAAAATAATTAAATAATTTAGTATATGTTTTCTTTTGATTACTTTGATATTTTTTGATTAACGATACTAAAGTATTTTTGACGGCGTTATCTATACTTTTAATATCTCCCAGATAATTATCCATTTTTTTTAATGAATTTTTATTAGAATTAAAAAAATCGTTGATAATTAAGCATTGAACATTATTTATTATATATCTGAAATAATCATTTTTATATGATTTGATTTTATTTATGTTCTTATTTTTCATTTTTAGTTTAACTCGTTTAAAATATCCTGCTTGAATTACACTGTCAATGTAATTTATATCACCTTTTTAAATATGCCGTTTAAACGCTCTGTCCCACGTTTTAATGCCTATTGTCTGCAAGGCATTGTTATATAAAGGTTTAAAAGCTATAATATTCTTATTTCGTGTAAACATTTAACCCGATTTTGATTTCCTCCTTGCCGGGCACTGATATATTGCCTTCCGTAGAAGCGATAATAGTTGACTTGCCGCTGCCGGACTTGCCGAATGTCTTGGAAAGGTCAACCTTGATTGTTAAAACATCGTCGTTAATGCTCATTTCAATATTTTTCATTTATATGGCCTCCGTAAATTTATTTTTTAATTATTTTATTTTAATATATTTATTTAATTTTTTCTTTGAAATATTAAAATGCGGAATAAGCATTAAATCTTTCTTGAAAGATTTTGCTTTATGCCGTCTTAAATCTTTTTTAACATATTTTTCTATTACTTTTTGAATATTCATAATATTTTTAAATTAATAAATTTTTCTATAATGTTCTTTATATTCTTGAATCATTTCTTCCACGCCGGGACACATTTGTTTAAAAAATTTCTGCTCATCAAAATTAGACAGAATCAAAATCTCTGAGATATTCGGTTTTCTGTTTTCCTTTTTGCAGGTTTCAAAAATCTCTTTTTCTATTCCTCTTGTTGATTTTTCTTTTTCGTCCATTGTTTTACATTCCTCCTATTAAATTCGCTTTATCTATCGCCTCCGCCATATCGGAGTTAGAATATTTAAGATATATCAGCGTATTACTAATATTGCTATGTCCTAAAAAGTTTTTCAATAACATTATATTCATACCTGAATCTAATAAATGAATTGCTCTGGTATGCCTAAAAGCATGCGGATGCGCTTTATCCAAATGAAAAGAGCCTAAAATAGCTTTAACGCTCTTTTTAATTATTACATCGATATTCTGCTGTGTCATAGGCTTGCAGGCCGGCTTTTTAGTTAAAATATAGTCCTCGTCCGACAGCTTATAATTTATCTTATTCATAAGGATTAAAGACATGAGCTTATCCGATATTTTTAAGAACCGGTAAATCCTATTTTTAGACCTTTGCTTTAATGTTAACAGCTTAATCCTTAACGCCGACTGGTCTATATCGGCAAACCTGATGTTTCTGACCTCGTTTACTCTGCCGGCGGTTTCATATAATAAGAGAAAAAGCATTTTTATAAAAGGATCAGTCGCATTATTAACAAGACTTGCCATTTCCGGCAATGTAAAGTATTTAATATCTACATCGTCGTAATAGTTCTTTTTAGCCCTTACCGGCGAAATCTCCGTCGTTTTTTTTGAAAGGCGGTTGCGACTGTCTGCTTTTTGTTCTTCGTAAATGATGATATCGTTAGACATAGTTATTTTTTAAACTCTTTTATTGAAAACTTATCTATAAAATCTAATGCCTTTTGTCCTTTTAAAATTTCATAATTCTTATTTTCAATTATTTCAGGATGCCAATAAGAATAACCGTTAAAAATAGATATATTTGTTATGCCATAAATTTTAACAATTTCTTTTATTAAGTTTTTTAAATCAGGTTTCCGTATCAGCATATCGTAATTCATCATTGCAATATGTTCCTCAAAAATCGGATGCTGTTGATAAAAACCTTTAGTTATAGCATCGTCAAAGCTCCTGTCAAATAAAGCTCTATAAACATCTAATAACCCTTCTATTCTTTCATTTATATTTAAGCTTTTATCTATTTTGTTATAACCTTCTCTTTTTAATTCTTCTCTTTCGTTATAGTCTAACGGAATATACTTTTGTTCATGTTTATTATCGTATTTATATATATATTTATAATAATAAACCATGTCTTCATTGCTTTCATAAAATCTATAATGGCAATTATCATTATATTTTGCGGTTATATCTGATATATCTATAACGACAATATCGCTTGTAGAACCCATAACCCATTCGTATAACTGAGCGACATAATGGGAATCGTCTATTTTGCCTATAATTTGTCCCTGCCAGTCAATAATATCTTTGCCGTCTGTTTCTTTAAATCTATGAAACCATTTATTCAATAAAGTGTTCCAATTAACTTCTTTTTCGCTATTTTGACCCATTTTCACGCCTCCGCTTTTGTATCTTTTTATTTATATATTTTTATACCAAACACGCCGGTTGTATAATGGCTACTGCCACCACAACCGTCATTGCAGAATAGATATTTCATTTTTTCATCTTCGTAAAATTTTATATACTCTTCTTTAGTTATTTCGTTGTTAATAAATTTTTTAAGCATATCTATTTCGGTGGAAAATATTTTATGTTTATTATTCATTTCGTCTGCCGTGCCTGTTTTTATCCTGTAATCAATATATTCTTTTTTTGATATAATGCCGTCTTTAAAAGCTATAAACATATCATTTGGCGATTTAGATTCGGCTAAAACATGCTTTTTATAGATTTTTTTATCAAATTTAGTCGCTAATATAAATAAAATAATTAAAAATAATAAAAAACATATAATCAATAATAATGCGTATACATTCATTTTAATTACGCCTCCGCTTTTATATACCTTTTTTCTCGTTTTTTTCAGAATCTATTGCCACAAAAAAGATTAACATTCCTGACACAATCAATGCAAACCATATCAACAAACCTATGAAAAGATTATTTATGCTTGCCGGTAAAGAGCTTTTAGCTAATTCTATTGCCATGAATAACATTATCAACAGCATTAATGACAGTATAATTATTTTTTCAAGTCTTTTTATTTTTTTTGCAACGATTACATAAATCATTATCGCAAACAGAAATAAATCTATAAGCCATATCACAATATATATCTCCTTTTTTACATTTCTTGTTTTATTTCCTGCATATCTTTTTTAAAATATCCTCTTATATCTAATATTAAAAGTATCGCGTTTAGAATTAACAAACTCCAGACGTTATCGATATAAGCGATAGCTATCCAAAGAACACAACTTAATATTGCGATAGCAAAGCCTACTTTATATTTATGCGCCGAAAAGAACCAGACGGCTAACAAGGTAGCCAATAAACCAGAATAGTTTAATATTTGAAATAAAATTTGATTTAGCATTTACGCTGTCATCTCCTTTTCGCCTGTTGCAATATATACCTTTTCTTTTAATTTTTCTTTTTTGTATTCTTTTTCCAAATCAAACAGTTCCGCCTTTAAATTTTTAATAAATTCTGGAAAATTATTCAGGTCTTCTTTTAAATATGTGATATTTACAATTCTCTTAACATATATATCGGTATTAGGGTCAGGATCTATGCTGATTTTTAAGCCAGTTTTTATAATCCTGCGGAACTTCGGACATCGGCGTCCCTTTATGCTTTCCGAACGGCATTATTTTAGGTATCCTGCTTTCTTCCGAGAAAGCATAAATATCAGACCATTTATGCAAATCCATTTTTTGCAAAATATGTCTTAAAATATTCAAACATAACTCAACATCGGTTAAAGCGCTATGCGCGGTTTTAAGCGCCTCTCTTACTTTAGGTCTGTCCTCTGGTCTGGCTAAAGCATAGCTTAGAGCGGTAAGAATATGCGAATCTAACTCTGGATAAATAGCTCTTGCCATTGCAAGCGTATCTATTCTTTTGACGTCCGGCTGTCCGATTACTCTCCAGTCAAAATCTATATTATGCCCTACTAAATATTTAACTTGCGGGTCCAATGTAAACTCAGACGGTTTAGGACAATTAACAAGGTCTTCATCTAAAATATGGTGAGTAGCCATAGCAGCATAGCTTATAGGCTTTTCAGGATTATACCTTTGAATAAAAGTATTATCCTGCTTATCAAAAGGATTACCATTGATATAAATGCCTGCTGATTCTATCAAGACAGGCTCTATAACGCCTGTGGTTTCGGTATCGAATATAAGGACGGTTGACATTTTAGCGTCTCCTTTAATTAATTTTAATTAGTTAAATTAATATCTAATCGGTTGCTTTGCAAATCTGTAAAGCATAATTTTTGATTCCTTTTACGCCCCCTTTATGACATTGATTACTCATACAATTCATCAAATTTCTTACTTATTCTTATTAATTCTTTTTTTAAATCTTCATTATTATCAAGCATATTTTGATACTTGTCTCTTTTTTGTGATGTAATCTCTGTATAGAAAGCGTCTATGCCGTCTATATGTTCTTCTAAATCTTTTAACATTACTATCATTTTTTCCTTTAAATCTTCATTATTATTAGTTTCTATGCTCATAAGTGAATCACCCGCCACCAATAACATAAACAATCTCATTATCTTTTAGTTCTCTGATATTGCCTATATTTAAATAATCAGAAGTATAACTAAGCCTGTTATCTTTGTTAATTAATTCTATAGCCTCTTTTAGATTTTTAGCTTTTACAACTATCAACCCGCTCGTATAATCGTATAAAGTGTCTTCAATAACAAATGTTTTCATTTTATACCTCTGTTGATTTTAAATATAATAAATTTTCCAATCGTTGCAATATATTAACATATTGTTTTCTTATACTTTCATCTGACAACTGTGTACGATTAATTTCTAAATAACTCACTCCATTTTCTATTTCAAGAACTGCTTTTAACATATTATTCAAAACTTTTAATGTTAATTCTTTATTATCCATAGCAAAATCCCTCTATTTAATTTTATTTTGCCTTCAATTTAATCTTCAAAATGCGCTGACCTTAGAATATATGATGCTACTAAACTTGCGCCCCTTTCTATTCCTCTATCGTATGGCTCTTTGTATTCCTTCATCATACCGGGATTATCTTGCGCCTGTCTTAATAATTCATTTATATCCTCTTTAAATCTTTCTATGTCGTATTCTCTGTTTAATATAAATGCGCCTTTCTTAATCGTTCCGCCAAAGCTAAATGTTATATCGTCTATCATTTGTTATCTCCTATGTCTATTCTGATAATAACTTAAAACTATTGTTTTCTATTGTTTTTAATATATTATCTTTTGATATAAAATCGGTTAATTTATCCGCTAATTTACATAATCCAATAACCATATTATAGAAAAATTCGGCGCTGTTCTCCGCGTACGGAATTTCTATCATATCGTCTAATTCTATGCCGTATTCACGATAGCTATAATGTTTCTCATCATAGCCGACGCGCATTCTGTTTAACATATCTCCAAAACTGTCTTTTTTTAACTGTTTGTCGGCTAAAAAATAAAACGTGTCCTTAGTGTTTTCTCTTGTCAGCGTCTTTTTTAGAAATACGCCGGCAGACAGACCTACGCTGTAAACAGGTTCGTTTTTATGACTGTATCTTTCAATCATATTGCTTATTTCCTGTATCTTTCCGTTTTCGTTGCTTACATAATAATTAATGTTTTTATCCGGTAAATTTATTTCTCCTGTTTCAATATTTTTAATGTACGATATTTTTTTTCTAAATCTGTATAAAATGACTAATTCTTCCTTAATATCATATTTATTTGCTTGTTTGACGGCAAATAAAAAGAATGATTTACACAATTCAAAGTCTTTACCTGTTATGACATACTTTATAATTTTTCTAACTACTTTTTTTGTTATATTTAGTCCTTTATAATCGTTTTTATTTTTTTGCAGTATTAATCCATATTCGTTAGCGTCTTTCTCGGGTATTTCTACTGCGAAATATCCTTCCGAATCTACCGATACATTTGCGTTATATTCTATGCGCTTACCGGCATCGTCGGCATACGCTCCTTTAATTTCTGTTAATTTAGGCATTGTTTTGTCTCCTATTTTCTATTAAAGATTTTATAATTAAAGGTTTTAAGCCTTTAATTTCTCTTAATTTATTTAATTCTTTTACACAAGTTTTACAAGTTACTTTTTCATAATAATATCCGTCATCAGGAAAAAGTTCAATATAATATTCTTTATAAAACTTTTCCGCCTTATCGCATAACGGTTTATCATTAAAGATATAATGAAATTTTTTTGTTAAGGTATGCGGGTGATTGCGTATCATCTTCCATCCTTCAGTTTCGTATTTTTCGTCTTGCAACATTATAAGTTTACGCTCCTATTTTTTAATTAAAGGCTCTAATCCGCGACTAATTCTGCTTTTATTAAGCTCTTTTACGCAAACCCTACAATCCCTTTCATTATAAGAACCGTCATCTGAATCAAAATTATGTCCTAAATACATCCATTTAAAGCAAAGAGACCTTCCGTCCATCATATAATGAAATTTTTTAGAATTATCTAATAATATCCACCCTTCGTTTTGATTTATCATTACATTCACCTATAAGTTTATGTCAAAAAAATGCGCGTTTAAAAAACTTGATAAAAAACCGGCAAGCGTTTCATCGGTAAAACAATCCTCTATTTTTATAGTAAGTTGTCTGATTTCTCCGGTATTTATATCTAATCCCGCCATAACGGAAAATGAATTTGCAGATTGAATTTCTTTAACCGTTAGCTCTTTATACTTTTCAAAAATTTCTTTTTTAAATTCATCTCCAAGATAGGTTAAAGCAGATGTAGCCAAATCATCAAGCGCATACCGTAAATCATCCTCAATATAAGGATATTTACCAAGAATATCTGCTTTAAACATATTTTTAGGCGGCATCAAAAAAATACCGCTTTTAAGAATTTCATTTGATATTGTTTCTCTATATTTTACAATGCTTACTGCCCTGCTGTAATCCTGCTCGGCTAATGCGTATATAATTTCTTTTAATTCTCTATTAACCTGTTCGATATAAGCTTTCATTTTTAATCTCTCCTTATTTTTTTAAGTTTTACAAATCCGTTAGCAAGTATTATGTTCGCCTGCGTCCACAGTCTGTTATCGCCTTCTTTTAAAACATTAAGTAATTCCGCTTTCTCCGGCAAATACACTTTGGCAAAATCAATATCCCTTTCTATTATATTTCTTGAATTATCTATCAAATCCGCAAGCTTGATAGTTTTAGCTTGCGCCGACGCTTTAGCCGTATGTTCTCTGTCTATTTTTTTGCGTTCTCTGCGGTTGCCGTCGCTTGGCTTGCTCACATCGGTTAAATCAGATACTAATCCCGCTACCGTTTCGCCAAACAATTCTTTAATCTGTTTAATGGTAACCGGAGTATCTTCTACCGTATCATGCAACCAAGCGGCGCATAACATCTCGTCAGTATACGGTACTGACATCACAATTTTAACGACATTTGCGGGATGAGTGATATACGGCTCATTTGTATATTTACGACGCTGATTAACATGCGCCTGTTCCGCAAAATTTCTCGCTTTTTCTATTACTGTAATAGACATTGTTAATCCTCCGTTTTTATTAATTAAAATCTTCGCAAAATGTTTCATCGTCTACTGTTTGCTGAACCTCCCCATGCCTAAAGGCAGGGGGTTCTGTTCGTGATTAATACAAATCTTTCAGGCTCTCGCAATAAAAGGAACTTTTATAACAGAAAACTTTGATTGTTACAGCATCCCGAATCTCTTTGTATTACAACCGAACTTTGAGAAGGAATCGCTCTGTCTTTAGATTTAACTCCAAAGCTAACCGGAACTTTCCGGCTACTCGCAATTTGAATAACATTAGACATAGCCTTCTCTAACAGCGGTTCCGCAGTATTCCAGCTTTTACAAGCCGAATCTATGTCTAAATTCCATATATCGTTATTATTGACGACAAATAATCCTAAATATGCGGAATATAAATCTCTTTGAGCTTTAATTCCGCATATTGGACATATGTGCCATCTTTGAGATAACGGTTTTTTAACTATGTTTCCGCATTGGCATGTTTGAGATAATTTAGTAGTCTTAGTAGAAAATTCTATAACGTTGCCGCCGGCATTTTCGGCTTTGCGGCGAAGAATAGACATAAACATACCTGGAGCTTTATCTCTGACGCTTTTAGAATAATTCTTCTGAAAACTTTTATAAGATAATTTTTCAGCATATATAATGTTAGCTTTAGATATAACTATATTAGCTAATTTTCCGTGTTCTGTTTTGCGGTAAGCGGCTAATATTCTGTATAGTTCCGATAATTTTGCTTTTAAACGAAGATATCCGTTAGTAAATACCCATTTTAAAAGTCCTTTTTTGACGGTTCCGTTAGAATTAAAGTTGTCCGGGTTAGATAATCTTTTAGACCTGTCCATAGCTCTTTGTATCCTGCGGATATTTTTCTTTAACTGTTTAGCGTTGGGACAGAATTCTTTCAGAAAAGCGTCTTTTATAATATTATCATGTTTAGACACTAAAGCTATCGTAGATGGTCCGGTGTCTATACAGGCTTTGTTGTTAGAAATAGTATTTTTAGTTTTGAGCTTAGGAAAACCGGATAGTATTAATTGCACATAAAATCTTTGTTTACCTTTAATGACCTTGCGAACGATACGGCAATATTTAACTTTAGACTGCAAAGCGTGAGCCTGCACGCCATGTTTATCTTTTTTGTCTAGTATAGGCTTTAAATTAAGATTATTCCATTCTATATGGTCGTCTTTCCAGCGGATACCCGAAGCATTGCTTTTAGACTCTAAAGAGTTTAAACTTTTCCATTTACTTTTAAATCTCGGTTTGCCGGATTGTCTGAATTGATAACGCTGAGCCGATTTAAAAGCTCTTGTGGATGTTTTTTGAGCCGTATGCGCATCAAGATGTTCTCCTATAAAGCAGGAATTTTTACATTCAGTACCGTAAGACTGTAAATCGTAATTGGTAAATTTAAATTGTTCTACGCATAATTTAAATATTTTAGATTTATCGGGATTGTTTCTTGGTAACGAACGGGCATATTGCCATTGTTTGGATTCTTTCATAAGGCTTAAACGTTTTAGTGCTTCTCCGAGAACGGCATTATAAAGTTGTCTTGCCGAATCTAATCTTGCGTTCAGGATATGTTCGTCCGAAACGGTAACTATTAACGGCAACTCAAGGATAAATGAAGGACTTTTAGATTTATGTTTATTCGATTTATTCATATTGTTATTATATAATAAAATAAGCATTAATACAAGAAAACAGTTGATTGGCTATTTATCCCCATAGCTATAAGCAAGGGGCTTGCATAGCTGTTTTTCGGTCATCTTCTTTAGACTTATAACCAAAATGTTCGCATATTCCGCAACTGTTCATAATTATTCTCCGTGAAATTAAATAAAATTAAATTGACTCTCCGTCTTGATATTTTTTAACATACTCTTCTACTAATCCAGACAAAACTTCCGAAATGTTTTTATCTTGTCTCAACAAAGTGATTTTAAATTCTGTTTTAAGTTCTTTATCTATAACAAAATTAATATGGTCTGTTATAGCTTTTTCATTTTCTACATTTTCATTCATTTTTTAAATCCTCCATAAATTATTAAACTTTATAATTTTTAATACAAATATCAAAAACTATAATTTTAGTATCTCAAAAAAGCAAAATACTGTCAAGAGATATTTTGCATATTAATAAATTAATGCAAATATATTTAAAGATATTAATATCTCAATAATACAAAATAGTTTAAAGTAGCTACACTTGAAATTTAAAGCGGATTATATTTTATAGAAAATATATCAAAATAAAAACTGCACGATTTTAAGGCATTTGTTAAAATAATATTCTAACAAATAAATGAAATATTTCTTGGAAAGTTTAGGCAAATTTTGGATTCAAAAGGTACTCTTTTTAGAATTTTATTTGTTAAAATAGTTCATAATAACAAATGAATATAATTTTGACAGACAAAATCAGTATTAATAAGGCTTTGCGGGATATTTGCCAAAAAATAGCGGAGTTTTAGGCGTTTAGACGGTAAAAATAATTTATAGATTATAAAATAAATAGTAATATCAAGATATAGTTTTTATATTGCAACAATACTTTATAGAATTATTTAAATTATTTAATAGTTAGAGAATGTTTTAACATTTC
>JAKACI010000258.1 GCA_021821565.1 bacterium
GTCTTTACTTTTAAAAAAAATAAAATAAATGTTAATAGCAATTAAGATTACAATTAAAACAGGAACGGATATTAAAATATACGTATTTAACATTTAAACCCCTGTCAAATTAAATAATATAAATAATATATGAATATAAAAAAAGCTTTGGTTAATAAATTTAAAAATATTTCTATTTTACATTATATATTATATATAAATATTATTTATCTAAGTTGACTATTATTTCCGCCGCTTCTCTCAAATTATTAACTTTGTAATCAGGAATAACCGTTTCGTTGTATTCATACATATCGTTTTCCACGCAAAAAGATTTAAGACCTGCGTTAATTGCAAGCTGAATATCGGTATCTTTATCTCCCACCAAGTAAGATTTGCTTAAATCTATATTATATTTAATTGCGCCGTCTTTTATCATTTTTGTATCAGGCTTGCGGCAATCACAAGATATATTGTAAGGTTCAACCGTTCCATCTTTATGATGAGGACAATAAAATACATCGTCAATATAAATATTGTTTTTCTTAAAAATTGCTAAAAGCGCATTATGCACTTTTTTTAGATCATCTTCATAAAAAAAACCTTTTGCAATTCCGGATTGATTGGTTACTATAATTAGTAAAAATCCGGCTTCTTTAAGTTTTTTTAAAGCTTCTATGACTCCCGGAATAATAATTAATTGGCCAGGAGATTTGAGATAACCTATATCTTTATTTAAAACCCCGTCTCTATCTAAAAATACGCATTTATTTTTTTTATTCTGATTATTATTTAGCATAAAATAATATCCTCTTATATATTATAAATATAATCTTTAAATATACTTATTTTGCCTGTTTAGCTTATATAATGCAATCCTGATACTTTAAAAAAAATATTAAAACTGATTTTTTCAGAATATATATAACTAATTTTGTTATAAATACTTTTAAATCTATCCTTAAATATTAAATCTGATTTTAATTCAGGATAGGATGGACAGATAAGGTGTATTATATTAATTAATTACATAAGTTTAATTTTTATAAAATTTTTTATATCCTTAAAATGTTTATCAAGGGTAAATATTAGGCAATCGTTTTCCTGTGCGATAATTGATATAAAACAGTCTACAATATTTACTGTTTTGCCTTGTTTTTTCATAGAAAAGGATAGTTTACCCGCTTTTATCCATGTATTTTCGGAATTATCTATTATAAAAAATGCATCTAAAAATTCCTCTATCACGGAAATCTCTTTTTCTGATTTACAACCTTGTATAAGTTCGGCAATTACAACTTTTGGAACATAAATATTACTTTTGGCGAAAATAGCATCCATAAGGTTTACAATATGATAGTTCTGTCCCTTGAAATAATCAATCCAAACCGATGTGTCTACTAATATTTTCTCATCGTTCATAATGTCTAATCTCATCAGCCGTCATATCGAAACTAACCTTGCCTTTCATAGATTTAATCTTCTCAATTTTCTTTTTTTTAAGATAAGAGTCTATTGCTATTTTAACTGCAGAGACCTTGCTTTTAGCATGGGTTTCTTCCAAAAGGTCGTCTATTATATTTTTATCTATTGTAATTGTGGTGCGCATATAAATCCCTCACTAATATAATTTATAAATTATGCATATAATATACATAATTTTAATATAATTTTTGTGCTAATGTCAATAACAAAAAGGGGGATAGCATATTCCGTACCCAACTGACTGTCTTTTACATTTTTAAGTGAACACTCATTACGCAAATTATTAGACGCCATTTATTGTAATTAATAAAATAATTATACAACGTTAAGCAACAGATACGAGTTCTAATATATTTACCGTATCTGTCTTACTGCTTTCCGGTAAAAGAGCTTTTACATCGTCTAACGCTTTTAAGAATAGTTTATAATTTGACGCAATACGTTCTTTGTTAATAGAATAACCTTTAAAAACATGCTCCTTTAAGACTTCTGTTGCCCAACGTCTAAATTTAATGGCTGTTTTGGAATTTACTCTGTAACCAATAGCCAAAATTATATCTAAAGAATAAAAAGCGACAGGCTTATCAGAATTTGCAATATGCATTTTTTGCACATTGCTTTTTTCATCAACTTCACCAAATTTAATTATATTTCTTATATGTTTAGTTGCAACAGTCCTATCTACTTCAAATAAATTTGCAATCTGGGCTTGAGTTGCCCATATAGTTTCATTTTGCCAATCTCCACTTAATTCAATTGCCCCGCTTTCCGACTGATATATAGCTATTTCATTTTTAATTTCGTTTTGACGTGATTTATTTTTAGTATTTTTCATAAATTCTTATTCCAAATTTAACCCTATTTTAACTAATTGTTTTTATTTCCTCGTCCAGCTTTTTCTCTTCTTCCATTTGCTTCGATAGTTCCGCCGTCAGCCGTTTCATCTTTTCTTCGAATGCTTCGTCGTCTTCTTCCGTTTCTTTAGTGCCGACGTATCTGCCTGGCGTTAAAATGTAGCCGTGTATCGTATCCGATTTATTTTATCTCTTACTCCTGATTGAATTTATAGACAATTAAAAACCTCATTGCTTGTTTTTATGTTTTTTAAAACATATATGAAATACATCGG
>JAKACI010000259.1 GCA_021821565.1 bacterium
TGTTCGGTATATATCATCATTTTAAAAGTAAAGAAGAAATAGCTGTTAAACTTTTTGATAGAATAGTTTTATTTTTAAGCAATTTATTTAACAAAATTATAAATTCTGAAGATACTACAAAAAATAAAATAAAGGAATTGGTTTTTAATCTTCTTAGAATGGCTCAAGAAGATAAAATAGTTTTAGAATATGCTTTAAATGTTAAGCATAAAGAGATTATAAAAGGAGGCAGACCAATTTGTTCTTCAGGACCGTTTGAAGTTTTGCTGATATTTTTAAAAAATGAAATGGAAAAAAGAAATATTAGAAAAATAGACCCTTATGTTGCAACCGTTTGTCTAACGGGAATACCTATCAGGCTTATCCAAATTAAATGGGATAACGTTATTAAAGACGACGTATCTATTTATAAAGACGTAATATTTGAAGCGGTTTGGAAAACCCTAGAGCCGTAAACCGTAAAGATAAAGTATTTGAATGTGCATTGAGCGCTTTGAAGCCTGATAATTGTTAATTTATATGTTAAATAATATACCGATTATTCGGTATATAACTATTGTGTATATATTATTAAATTAATTTACAATATTACAATTTAGAGGTGTTATTATGAAAACTATGGCAATTATCATTCAAAAAGATGCGTATGATTTAATCTTAACGGGTTTGGCATTTGCATATCTTGGAACCGCCGTTTATGATGAAGTTAATATTTTGTGCGTAAATTGGGCGGTTAAATTGCTTTCAAAAGAAGGTGTAAAGATTAAACTTGACCATCCGGATGCATCGCTTGAACATATTAAAGAAAATTTGGTCAAGGCAGGTCTTCCGACTGATTTATATGAAATAGTAAAAGTTTTAAAGGCGACAGGGAAAGTTCATTTGTATGGATGTGCTTTAGCAGCTGCAATTTTTGATGTTAGTGTTGAAGATTTGATTCCTGAAGCAGATGGTATTAAGGGAGCTACATGGTTTCTTACAGAAAAAGCCGAGTCAGCTTCTATTTTTATGCAATATTAAAAGTAAACAGCGAGGCAAAAAATGGAAGATATATGTAAAGGCTGCGTATATTATCCGCCTAATTTACCAAAGACGGTCTTATGCCTTAGTGCGGCGGGGTTACTTACAGGTGGCGTTTATGCCGTAGAGATGGCAATGTGCGACAATGCGAAAGTTTTTGCTTATTATTTATAACCTTATATAAATTTAATTTATAAGTTAAATTTTTCAAATATTAAGGAGGAATTTATTATGGCTGTAACCGCAAGCAAAACTTTGGATGCAAGCGGATTATCTTGCCCGATGCCAATTGTTAAAACTAAAAAAGAAATTGATACTATGAGTTCGGGAGAAGTATTAGAAATTATTACAACAGATCCTGGTTCCAAAGACGATATGGCATCATGGTGCAAAAGAACAGGAAATCAACTTTTAGAGTCTGTTGAAGAAGGCGGGAAATTTAAATTTTATGTAAAAAAAGCAGTGTAAATTAATTTAAATAATAACGGAGGCTATTATGAAAACCCAATTAAAATTATTTGTCGGCGCGTTGCTGATAATCTTTTTAGCTTTTTCTTTTTTTACTTTTACAAGTATAAAAAATGCGTATGCAGGAGCTAAAGCTATAAATTCAGTTCAATATTTTAAGACTCATACATTAAAAATTGTCTATCAGGTTCCGCAAAACCCTAAAAAATGGCCAATGCTTATGGCGCTTATAACAGCAGTTGTTAAAGATGCGCATAAAAATAATGTTCATTATAAGCTTGATGTAGTAGCGTGGGGTCCCGCAATTAGAATTTTTATGAAGACAGATGCAAAATATTATAAAACTCTTCACAGTTTTGCGGTTAAAGGTATTAAATTAGTCGTATGCCACCGTTCGGAGAAGGGCATGTATATAAAAAAATCAGGTATTTATAATTTTGCAAATATTGATTATCCGGATGCGGAATGGATTTTGGCTCAAAAAGAAATGCAGGGCTACGCTTATATTAAGCCGTAAAATGTAGTAACTCAGCGATATAAAATTTATAATTGATATTAATATTATGAAAATGATGTATTTACCCAAAATTGCCGATAGAGATTGTTAAAATAGCTTTAAAGTTATATAGAACATTAGATTCCCGCTTTCGCGGGAATGACATACGTTGGGTGAAAACTTAAATACCCGCAAAGTCATTCCTGCGTAAGCAGGTACGCTTTAAAGCCGTCGGCATTTAGACGGCTCATCCAGAAAAATAATTTTCTATTGGCAATTTTGGGATTTATGGAGGATCCAAAAATGGACGATCATGTCTCAAGAAGAGATTTTATTAAAAAAACTGCGGTGATAACTTTGGCAGCTGTTGTGCCGATCTCGGTTGTTTCCGATGCATCTGCCGCATTTGCAGCGCCAAAACCAAAAGTAAATAAGCCCGGTAAAAAAATTCAAATTAATAAGACAAAATTGAAAGAGTTTAAAGGGAAAGAGATTATATGGCCGGCAAAAGGTTCCGCCGAATATAAAAAATTGATGCTTCCCGCGGTACATTTGCCTTTAATAGCTCAAAACGGCGGACTCGTTCCTCTTGCTATTTCCTCTAAT
>JAKACI010000014.1 GCA_021821565.1 bacterium
CGAATATTTTTCTATTATTTCTTCCGGTGCAACAAAATTGCCAAGACTTTTTGACATTTTTTTTCCGCTTTTATCAAGACCCCATCCGCTTATCATAACATTTTCAAAAGGAACATCCCCCGTATGATAAATTGATTTAACAACGGTATAAAAAAGCCATGTTCTTATTATCTCCTGCGCTTGAGGTCTTAAAGCCATAGGAAATATTTTTTTATTTTTGTTATTTTTTAAATTAGTGTCGCTTAAATTATAATTATCAATATTTTTATTTTTAACAATTATATCATTATTTATATTTTTATTTATGCCGTCATTAGTAATATTGTTCGCTCTGCCGTTAATATTATCGCTATTGCCGATATTATTAATATTATTTATTGTAGAAATATTATAACCGCTAATATCATTAGCATTATTATTGTCCGAAACAAAATTAGCCCAGTTTGAATTTATAAAGGGAGTCATTGAAGACGTCATCCATGTATCCATCACATCTTTTTCAGGAATAAATTCATTATTTCCGCAAACAGGGCATATATCTATATGTTTAGGTCTTGAAACGACAGGGTCTACGGGAAGCTCGTCTTCTTTTGCAATAATAGGTTCATTGCATTTAGAACAATACCAGACAGGAAACGGTACGCCGTAAAATCTTTGCCTTGAAATATTCCAGTCCCACTTAATATTTTGAACCCATTCGTCATATCTTGTTTTCATAAAAGCAGGATACCAATTAAGTTTATTCCCTGCTTCAATAAATTTATCTTTATGGTCTAATATTGGAATAAACCATTGGGGAGTTTGAATAAATTCAACAGCGGTACTGCATCTGTCATGAATTCCGACATTGTGCTTTAATTTTTTTTCGTTTTTAATCAACAATAATTTTTTTAAATCTTCGACTATAACTTTTTTAGCATCCTTGACGCTGATTCCTTTATAAGCGCCCGCCTTTTCATTTAATTTGCCTGAAGGTTCAATGATAATCGCCGTTTCTAATTTATGCTCTTTCCATTTTTTTACGTCTTCAGCATCGCCCCATGTGCAAACCATCATAAGACCTGTTCCGTATTCTGTTTCTACCGATTCGTCAAACTTGACGGGAACGGTATGATTATAAATAGGTATTTTAATTAATTCATCTTTTAAATGAAGATATCTTGGGTCGGAAGGATTAGCGTAAATTGCAACACATGCGCCGAGAAGTTCCGGTCTTGTAGTAGATATAATAAGTTTTTCTTCGGAAGATGAAATAAATTCAATATCGTATAAAACTCCGTCAAATTCTTCAATTATAATATCAGCCTGCGCAAGCGAAGTTCTGCATAAAGGACACCATATAATAGGCTCATTCCGTCTTTCTACTAATTTTTTATCATAAAGTTCAATAAAAGATTTTTGCGATGTTTTTCTGCATTTGCCGTCAATAGTTGAATAAGTCAAATCCCAATCTACGCTTATCCCTAAAGCCTGCCATAATTCTTTGTAAGTGTTTATACCTATTTTTGTTTCTTTCAGGCATAAATCAATAAACTCGTCTCTTGTAATTTTAGACTTGTTTATTTTATACTTTTTTTCAACATATCTTTCGGTAGGAAGACCGTTATCGTCAAATCCCATAGGATAAAAAATGTTAAAACCTTTCATCCGCTTGTATCTGATAATAAACTCGGCTTGCGAATAGCTCATCGCATGACCGACGTGAAGATGAGCGGAAGATACATAAGGAGGAGGCGTGTCTATTGAAAAAATAGGTGAAAAGACGGGCGCATCTGCGTTTAAGTAATAAGAATCTGAATTGGAATCACAAAAAGATGAAACCGCCGTAGGCACATTTTGCCGCTCTCCAGTAATTTCTTTAATATCTTCGTTCAGACTGTCTTTGCCTTTGTCTGTAGATTTATCTTTAAATTTATATATATTATTGCTTTCCCAATACTCGGCAATTCTTTTTTCTGCCGACTTATAATCATAATTTTTAGGAAAGTCTTTAAAATTAGTATTTTGCATAGTTTTATAAGTTTATCAATTTTTTAGATAAAAATCAAACTATCTTTAACCGTGGATTAATTTTTGCATAATACTAATAATTATTATAATATAAAAAACGTCCGAAATGACTGCTATATGCAATCTATCCGAAAATGGCTGTAATCGGTGTAATCGGATAGATAGATAGAGGCAGAAAAACGGTGAAAGCAGTTTGATTTTTACTATTAAAAATGGTATATTTATCCTATTACACATACGAAAACGGATAGATGAGAATAAAGGGTTAATAAACGATTTTATTCTTGTCGTCGAAACTGCGCTAAGTTTACATATAAATCATAGGGAATCCGAAGATATAGATTTATTCACAGAAAAAGGGTTTTTAAATAAGCAAAAAATAAATTCTTTAATATATCAATTTTTTAAAGACTATGCTTTATTTATAAATCAAGAAAATTATCTTGAATTTTTAATAAACAATATAAATGAAGAACAATCATTAAAATTATGATAAATACATTAAACCATAAAGAAGACGCAAATAATATTCTTAATACCTCCAAAAAAATAATAACCGAAGGAATAGAAAAGGCGGGATATAAAGTGGAAGCTATATATCTTTTTGGTTCCCGTGCAAGAGGAGACTATAAAGAAGATAGCGACTGGGATTTTTTTGTCGTAATCAACAAGGATATTTCGTTTAAAGACGAAAGACATATAATTGCAAAATTACAAAGAATAATGGCGGAATTAAATATTAGCAACGATATTATAGTAAATTCTAAAAATGAACTTAATAAAAACAATAACGTTGGAAATATAACTTATTACGCTTTAAAATACGGAGTGATGATATGAACGATGAAACTGTAAATGAATGGATAAAATACGCTAATGACGATTTAAAAGCCGGAACTATTTTATTTAAGAATAATTCTGATGCATTTAAAAGTATAGTTTGCTTTCATATGCAGCAAGCAGTGGAAAAATATCTTAAAGCGTATTTAATTTTTAATAATAAAGAAATTGATAAACATAAAACGCACAATATCTCAAAATTAATTGAAGATTGTAAGAAAATAGATATTGATTTTAATAATCTTTATAAAACAAATATCAACGAATTGAATATTTATGCGGTTGAAATAAAATATCCGTCATCTTCTAAACTAATATCTTTAGACGACGAAAGAGAAGCAATATCTATTGCAGAGCAGGTAAGGCTTTTTGTTATTAATAAAATAAAAGAATTGAACAACGATAACGATGACGATGAACCGTCATTAAAACAACTATAATAAATACATTAGCCAAAAGAGCTTCTTTTGATGTTTTACCTATTAATAATATTAAATATCTTAATACTTTAAATCCCACAACGTTAAGATAAAACAAAAAACCACATTACTGATTTATTAGAATTGTTACTTAATTCAATTGCATCTAATTTAAATTCTTTTGAATAAGACCTTCTTTCTTCCATAATAAAAAACCTCCGGTTAGATTATATTAATTATTTTAATATACTCTTAACTGAGTGTCTATTAAATTATAGCAGGTCAAGAATGTATTTTAGAGCCTTAAAAAAATTTTTAGACTATACCAATAAAAATAATTTGTATAAAACAAAATTAACAGAACTTTCTATGGGAACTTCCGGCGATTTCTCCGCCGCAATAGAAGAAGGCGCCACGATAGTAAGATTGGGTACCGTTATTTTCGGGGAAAGAATTTACGCCTATAAATAATTATTATATTTATTATATTATAACATAATAAATTTTTTACGTTATAACTCAAACATTTATTAAATATTAAAGAAAATAATCTATAATATTAAATAATAAATATATTATAAAAAAATCTTTAAATCTCTATCCTCATCAATATGCCATGTATTTTTTCAGGCGGAAGATTGTAAAATCTCACAAAAGAAGGAGACAATTTTTTTATTATAGCAAATATTTTCCATATAACATTATTGCTTATTACTTCTTCTATGCCGTAAAATATAACCTTTTCATCTACATTATAATTGCGCAGAATATTCTCAATATTTACTATTTCAAGATATCCCGCTTTAATAATAAAATGCTTTAAGCCCGGCGCAATACTGCTTTCAAACTTGCTGTCTATACCGTACGGGGTATGTTTTGTATGAATTGAAACTATTATATTGTTTTCATATATTATATTGTTTTCAAACAATGTGGTGGTTATATAATAAGGTATTTTACTTATATCTCTCGCAAAAAATAAAGCCGAGCCTTTAATCTTTGGCATATCTTTATATAAGTCATTGTATTTTTTAAGAAATTTATCAATATCCGTTAGCTTATATGCTTTATATAATTTTTCCTGTCCTTTTGTATATATTATAATTATTAAGAACGGGACTATCGCTATAAGAAGAGCAACATAACCGCCTTTTAACGTTTTAAACAGGATATTAGATGTAAAAAAAGAAGCATCTATAAATATTATAAATATAGCAGATATAAACGATATAAATTTGCGCTCATGATAAAAATATATGCTTATCATTATACCAGTAAACGTCATAGTCCCGCTAACCGCAAGACCGTATGCCATAGCTATATTGTCCGATGTTCTGAATATGACCATTATTAAAACAACGCAAATAAATAAAAACCAGTTTGCAATACTTATATAAATTTGCGATTGAAGTTTATCCGAAGTATATTGAACTTTTAAAAGCGGCAGAATTCTCGTCGTGATTCCCTGATAAATGATAGAAAATATACCGCTTATTACAGCCTGCGACGCTATAACGGTAGCTATTATGCTTAAAAACAAAAATGGAATATACAATAAGTGAGATTCTTCGTATATCATTTGAAAAAATACATTGCTTGACTTTAAATGATTTGCCATAAAAGAACCTTGCCCTATATAACTTAGCACTAACGTGCCGAATACAAAATACCACGCCTTTCTTATAGGGTTCCTGCCGATATGACCCATATCCGCATATAATGCTTCTCCGCCGGTAGCGGATAAAATAACGTCAGATAGCACAAATAAACTTATAATACTGTGTCCTACAATGTTCCTCGCATTCATATTAAGATGGAATATAAAAACCAAAGCATAATATGGATCTATTGCTTTTAAAATGATAGGATTGTAAAAGATTGATATAAGTCCCGTAATTCCCAGCGTAATAAACCATACTAACATTATAGGACCAAATGTTTTTGCTACTTTATCTGTCCCTTTATGCTGAAACCAGAATAAAAATATTGCTATAATAACTGATATAAAAACTATAAGAGACGTCGTCGTCATTTTAAAAGCAGGAATTAAAGTAATTCCTTCCACCGCGCTTAATATACTTATCGCAGGAGTTATTACGCTGTCCCCTATTAACAAAGACAAGGCAATATAAGAAATTATAGTAATAAACGCCATTTCTCTTGCAGATTTTACGACTTTTCTCAATACATCCCGTAGTATAATAGTCCCGCCTTCGTTATTTTCACTGATATTCATAGCAAACCAGACATACTGAACGGAGACTATTATTATTAAAGTCCATATAATAAGGGATATTACGCCTAATATATTAAAAACGGTCGGTCTTAGATATGCGAATATTACTGCTAAAGTGTAGATAGGGCTTGTCCCGATATCTCCGAAAACAAGACCTAATGCTTTTATAGGATTGCTTTCGTGAAAATTTTTTAAATCTGCGTATTTCAAATTTTTTCCTTTTTTATTTAATTTTTAATAATTTTTATAATATTTTATGATTATTATCTGATACTTTTATGATTATCATATATATTCTTAAGATTAATCTAACTTTCTTTAATTTTCGCTTTCGCATCCTTCTTCTTCCACTATATTAACAGTTACGCTTACTTTAGCCAGAGTTTCTTTTTTGTATTTTTTTAAATACATTATATAAATTATCACAATGCATATAAAAATAATAGACGCTACGCTTGCCTGAAAAATAGGAAACCGCGGCGGAATAACAGATTCGTATAAAATAAATATAAATATTAGCGTAGCTAAACCTGGCATAATATAATGCTCAATAGGGTGAATAATTTTTCTTAGAAAACCGTAATGTTTTTCTTTTAATCTTTTATATAGGACAATAATTGAAGTATTTAATAAAGAATGCGTTATTATTAAACCATATAGCGCAATTGTAGTTAAAAACATAAATGATGCAGTCAGCCCTTTCTGTAGTTTAGGATTTGCGGCGGAAACTGAAAACATCCTGCTAAAACCTATGCCTTCTATGTGAAGCATAATAAAACCTGTTGCTATTGCTACAATGGAAGCTATAGCGCCGATAAGCAGCAATGATTTATAAGGCGTCTTATATTTTTTATGAATAGCCGAAAAAAAATCAGGCAGTATATGATCTCTTGACATTGCAAAATAAACCCTGCCTGCATTAGATTGCATTGCTACCGAATCTGAAAATGCCGAATTTAAAGCAACTAAGGCAAGCATTAAACCTCCTGCGATACCTGTATAAAGAGTCGCCACTAAAATACCGGGTATAGGACTGTGAGCAAAGCTAACCATATTATTAACTCCCCAGCCTACCACGAGAGAATAGGAAACTTCGGTTAAAACTCCGCCTGTTATTAATAATCCGATAACTAAGGCTTTAGTTATAGCTTTGTGGGATTTTACTTCTTCGCCTAACGGCGCTGAACCGCCGTATCCGATAAAACTGGTTATAGCAAAAATCATACCTATACCGACTGAAGAAATAGGACCTCCGTTAGGATCAAAATAGCTTTTATAATTCGGCCATGCAAAAGGGTTAAATACATTTAAGGTATTATCGGGAGCTTTTATAATAATTATTAAAGATAAAATAAGTAAAAATATAATTTCAAATAAAGCCGCCGCTTTTATATATTTCATCTGGACTTTTAAGCCTAATACCGCAAGCACAATAGGAACTATAATAAATATTAAAATTAACGGTATCCATAGCCATCCTGCTATATTGATATTAAAAAAATACTTCAAGGCGCCCGGCAAAACGACGCCTCCTATATAAGTAGGTATAGCTGCAGTGCTTGCCACCTGATACATAATATACAGAAAACCCGTTAAAACCGCAGGGGACGGTCCGTATGCAGTTGCAACATAGCCATAATAACCTCCTGCGCTTGCATGTTTTTTTGACAAATGGTATAGAGTATTAACTTCCAGATACATAACTGCCATTGCAAGAAGGAATGAAAGGGGCGTTAAAGCATAAGCATAAATTGAAGCTGCCGTCATAAAAGCAACGGTATCGCATGCAGGAGCCATAGCCGCAATTTCCTGAGCAATAGTGCCTAAAGTCCCAATATTTCCCCGCTCTAATCTTTGCTGATTTTCCATTATGTATATATTATGTATATATAATTAATTATTATTAATTAATGAGCTTCGTCCCAATTTTTGCCTTTACCTATATTTACGGCTAACGGAACATCGCTTAGCAGACTTTTATCCGTCATTTTAGCTATAATTATGCCTTCAATAATTTCTATTTCGTTAATTTCCGCTTCAAATATAAGTTCATCATGTATCTGGAGTATCATACCTGTTTTCAGCTGCCTCTTTTTAAGCTCGCTGTAAATATTAATCATTGCAATCTTGATAATATCGGCGGCGGTTCCTTGAATAGGGGCGTTGATAGCGGCTCTTTCGGCAAAAGAAGAAATATTTTTTGCAGGGGAATTTATATCTTTAATGTAGCATCTTCTTCCGATAGATGTTTTAACATAGCCATTTTTTTTAGCTTCGTTTACTATATTTTTCATATAATCTTTTATAGCATAATGTTTTGCAAAAAATGAATTTATGTATGTTTTTGCTTCTTCCTGTGTTATATTTAATTCTTTTGATAATCCGTAAGGACTCATACCGTAAATTATTCCGAAATTAATTACTTTTGCCCTTCTTCTCAAATCTGCATCTATTTTTGAAGGTTCAATTCCGAAAATTTCCAAAGCCGTTTTTAAATGTATGTCTTCATTATTCCTAAAGCTTTCAATTAAAGAAGAATCTTTTGAAATTGAAGCCATAACTCGTAAATCTATCTGCGAATAGTCGGCGCAAATCAATAACTTGGAAGGTGAGGCTATAAAAGCCTGCCTGATTTTTTTTCCTTCAATACCCGAAATAGGAATATTTTGAAGATTAGGATCCTGGCTTGAAAGTCTTCCCGTAGAAGTTTTTATCTGACTGAAAGAAGTATGAATCCTGCTATTTTTATCTAATTTCTTCAAAAGAACATCCGTAAAAGATGTCTTCAGTTTGATTTTATTTCTGTATGAAATTATGCTGTCTAAAAATAACAGGTAATTTTTATATATGTCGTATTCTTTATAATTATTATCATTATCGCTACCGCTATTCTTATAATTCATTAAAAGAGATGCAGTCTCTATTTCATTTTTTAATTTTAAAAGAACCTCTATATCCGTGCTATTTTTTTTAAACCTTTTAAATTTTAACCCGTCAAACATAATTTCGCTTAATTGTTTGGGAGAATTTATGTTAAATTCCTTTCCTGCAATTTTGTATATTATAGCCGCCATTTTTTGCGCTTCAAGTTCAAACTCGGCGGATAAAGCAAATAATTTATCTTTGTCTATCATAAAACCGGCATCTTCAATGTCCGCAAGAATAATAGCAAGCGGCATATCAATTTCAAAAAATATTTTTTTTAACTCGCTTTCTTTTTCTATTTCTTTCAGCTGGCAGCGATAAATAAAATATGATAAAAAAGCTTTATTATCGCTATATTTCTTGGCATCATATTCTTCGGACTTATTATTGCTATAATCCGTATTTTCTTTATTGTTTGGAACGATCCGGCTTAATTCATCTAATTTACCTGAAAATTCATTATATAAATCATCAAAAGTGTGATTATGAACTATCGGATTTAACAGATAAGAAGCTATACCGATATCAAAAAATCGGTTATTCAGCTCAACTCCGTAAAACTTTAAATATCTGCGTATAGAATTTATATCGCATCCTATTTTTTTGATAGTTTTATCGGCTAACTCTGCAATAATATGTTCTTTTTTTAAAAAATCTTCTAATGCAACACAAATATACCCGTCTTTTTTTGAAAACAAATGTACATTGTCCGGCGTTTTGTCTACGCTGTCAAACAAACCGCCGTTATCGTTATTTTCTGATTTTAATGATTTTATATTTTTTACGGTATTGTTTGCGCTGCCTGCATAATCAATATAAATTGAAAGCTCATCTTTTCCGGGTATGGGGCCGGGTACGTATAATTCGGCTGAATTATATTTATTTTCGCTATAACCGGATAATTTAGATTTATCTATATCTTTTTTATCTTTGTCTTTATAATCTTTATACGAGCGCTGAATATCACCGTCCGCGTTTATTTCTGCGGTATTATCATTTAAATTTTCCGTATTTTCTAATCTAAGATTTTTTATCAAAGAATGAAATTCAAATTCTTTAAATATTTTATAAAGCTCGTCGTCATTTTGCCGTTCTAAAGCAAAATCTTCCAAATTTTCAAATTTTTTATTTTCTTTATAGATAAAAGATATTTTATATAAATTATTGTGAAAATTAGAAGGGCTGTTAAAATCCAAATTTAAATTTTGAGAATTTTCAGGATTAAAATCTGGATTGGCATTGGAACTTTCTGCGGCATTTAATAATATTTGCGGAGTAAAATGCGATTTCTCCAATGACATATCTTTATAAAAAGAAGCTAATTCTAAAGAATTATAAGCGTCTTCTTTGTGAGATATAAGCAATTCTTTCATTTTTGACTGCTTTATTGAATCTAAGCTGCCATATATGCCATCTAAACTGCCGTAAGATTTTATTAAACTTAATGCTGTTTTTTCGCCTATTCCTTTAATGCCCGGTATATTATCCGACGCATCGCCCATCAGCGCAAGAATATATTTAAATTTTTCGGGCTTAATGCCGTAATCGTTTTCAAATATTTCTTGAGTTATAACGATATCTTTCTGAGCGTCATATATACAGACATTAGAAGATAGCAGCTGCTTAAGGTCTTTATCGCTTGTTACTATGCAAATTGTTTTATTTGATTTTGAAAATTTCTCTGCTATAAAAGCTATTAAATCATCAGCCTCATATCCTTCCGATTTAAAAGTTTTAAAACCTATTAAATTAGATATAAGAGTAATATAATCAACCTGCTTAACTAAATCTTCGGGCATTTCTATTCTATTAGCCTTATATTCTTTATATGCTTCTTTTCTGAAACTTTTTCTGGAATCAAATAGACATGCGCCGTATTTTATATTAAATTTTGTTTTAAGTTTAATAAGCATACGGGTATATCCGAGAACCGCTCCTGTGGGAAACCCTTTAGAATTAACAAGAGGGGGCAATGCGTAAAAAGCTCTGTAAAAATATGAACTGGAATCTATAAGAAAAATATCGCTTTTTATATTAAGCGTTTTTACCATTAAAAAAGACCGCAATAATAAATGAAGATACTTTAATTCTCAAATTCAACTTATTATTATATATTAATTAATATATAATAAGTTAACGGCGAACAAGCATTTGTCCGCAATATTGACATTCAGCCTATTGTATATAACCCAAAATTGCCGATAGAAATTATTAGAAGTGCTTTAATGTTTTAAAAAGATTAGATGAGCCGTCTAAATACCGACGGCTTTAAACCGTACCTGCATGCGCAGGAATGACACCCAACGGGTGAAACGATAAATCTTCGCAAAGTCATTCCGCGTGAGCGGGAATCCAGAATAAACTTTTCTATCGGAAATTTTGGGATATAAATATATTATATTATTTATATTATAATAAATATATAATTTTACTCTACATCCTGCACTTTTGAATTATCTTCCCGCTGTTTAACATCAACTACTTTTGTAAAAGCTAATCTGTCGCCTATTCTTTCTCCTATAGGATTAGTTATAATATAATATATTTCAATACCGTATATAAAAAGTCCTACCGCGAGTGTTAAAAACATACCGAACAGGGGTATAAATGCAAACGCAAGAACTGCAGCCAGAAACATATTTCTTATAATTGAATCTTTAAACTCAATTTTTTTTTCGTCGGATGCCGTTACGACTTTAAGTCCGATTAATTTTTTTCCGAGACTCTGTCCGTTAAAAAAACCGTCGCCTATCAGCAAATATAAAAGACCCGCTATTAAACCGTAGGGATAAAATATTTCGCTGAAAAAACCGACTATCAGCAAATCAACGGCTTTTGCTATAAATCTGTTAAGTTTGTTTGCAGTTTGTTCCATTATTTGAAGTTAAAAGTTTAAATAAATCGAACATTTAATTTATTATTTATTATTTATTATTTATTTTGGATTAATGACGGTTCGTAAATGCAATATGGCTCCTCATCCAGATAATCTCCCGTTTCATAATAGGCTCTCGCCCTGCATCCTTCGCAGACTTTTTTATATTCGCATATGCCGCATTTTCCTTTTAATAAACTTAAATCTCGTAAATTTGCAAACACTTCGGACGATTCCCAAATTTTTTTGGCAGGCTCTTTAAGAACATTGCCTGCGAGTGCGGGAAGATAGCCGCATGGCTGCACATCTCCTTTTCTGGAAACAAACATGACGGAACTCCCTGCAAGACAGCCCCTTGTTACTGCCGCCATGCCATGCGTTTTCGGAGAAATAGCGATGCCTTCGTCTTTAGCCTTTTTATGCATTATTCTAAAGTAATGCGGAGCGCAAGTTGCTTTTAGTTCAAGTTTATCTTTAAATTCCATTGTTTTATCGTAAAACCATGATAGAATATCTTCATATTTCTGTTTATCTAACATTTGCGTGTCAGCGATTTGTACACCGCATCCGACAGGAACAAGCATAAAAATATGCAGCGCTTTTAAATTATTTTTTAAGACAAGTTCAAGTATATCTTCAACTTCGTCTTCATTATGTTTAGCAATAGTCGTGTTAATCTGAACTTCCATGCCTTCATTCTGCAGATTTTTAATTCCGTTAAAAGCTGCGTCAAATGACCCAGGTATCATTCTAAAAGAATCATGGGTCTGGGCGTTTGAACCGTCTAAACTTATAGCCACTCTTTTTATTCCGCATTCTTTAATTCTTTTTGCAGTTTCTTTGTTAATCAATGTTCCATTAGTTGCCAATGCAACTCTGAGTCCTTTATTTGATGCGTAAGAAGCAATTTCAAAAATATCCTGTCTATATAGAGGTTCGCCGCCGGTTAATATTAAAATAGGATTTGAAAAACTGCATAAATTATCTATAACGGAAAAACATTCTTCCGTTGACAGCTCATCTTTCTGCCTTTCTTCCTGAGCTTCAGCTCTGCAATGAATGCACTTAAGATTGCATCTTGCCGTAAGCTCCCAGAATACAAGCCTTAATTCATTGTTTTTGCCTGCCGTACCCGACGCCATTGACCTTATTATTGATGCATCAGGCATTACTCCGGACATGCCGTGAGGATGTCCTGCGCCTTTATCTTTTATATCTGCTGTTTCCGCATTATTATTTTGATTATTATTGTTAATCATAAATTTATAATCCTGATTTATACTCCCAAAATTGCTGATAGAGATTATTAAATATACCGCAATGCATTAATAAACATTAGATTCCTGCTTTCTTCGGAATGACTGCATATAGCGGGTAAACTCTTAAAATCCCTTAAAGTCATTCCCGCGCAGGCGGGAATCCAGAATAAAATTTTCTATCGGCAATTTTAGGATACTTATATTATTGTTTATTTTTTTATTTATGTTATTGTTATGCGCCTATATAATATTGATTGATTTATATTGATATTTTATATAATTTCTAATTTGCTGCTGCATGCAATTATGTTACTTAAGTTATTTACTGTATTATATATAGTATTTATAATCCTATTTCTTCGTCGGTCAGATAACATGCAGGATCAGGAGACCATAAATCTCCCGAAGCAGCTTCAGACCTGACTCTGAAATTGCCGTTGCATACATCAAGCCATTTGCACTTGGCGCATCTTCCTTTAACATATTCTTTTTTATTTTTTAACTGTTTCATTAAATGATTTGAAGCAGTATCTGACCATATCTCGCTGAATTTTCTTTCTTTTACGCTGCCGAACGAATAATGTCTCCAGAATTGGTCTGCATAAACTTCTCCGTCCCAGCTAACAGAACCTATTCCTACGCCGGAGCTGTTTCCTCCGTTCATTTTAAGCAGTTCCATAACATTATCTGCCGACTCCGTCTGTCCTTCTTTTAATAATTTTAAATAAATATAAGGTCCGTCCGCATGGTTATCTACGGTTAAAACTTCTTTTGCGCTGTCTTTCGAATATATTTCTTTTGTAAGCTCAAGAATAGTATCCACTGTTTGTCTTGTTTCTTCATGCGTAAGGTCTTCTTCCATAAGTTTTGTGCCTCTTCCTGCATAAACAAGGTGATAAAAACAAACTCTCGGGATATTTTCTTCTTCCAAAAGTTTAAAAATTCCGGGTATTTCCTGAGCATTTCTTTTATTTATAGTAAATCTTAAACCGACTTTTATTCCTGCTTCTTTAGCATAATTTATTCCATTAATCGCTTCGGTGAAAGCTCCTTTTTTCCCTCTGAATTTGTCATGAACTTCGGAAAGTCCGTCAAGACTTATTCCTACATAAGACAATCCGATCTGTTTAAGCTCTTGCGCAAGTTCCCTTGTAATTAAAGTTCCGTTTGTGGATATTACGGCTCTCATTCCTTTAGATTTTGCGTAAAATGCAAGGTCAAGGAAATGCGGGTGCATTAAGGGTTCGCCGCCTGAAAAAAGCATAACGGGAGACCCGAAAGAGGATACGTCGTCTATAAAAGCTTTTCCTTCTTCTAATGTCAATTCATTATTATATTGAAGATTTTTGGACTGCGAATAGCAATGTATGCAGTTTAAATTGCAAGTTTTTGTCATATTCCATACTATAACCGGTTTTTTATCTTCTGAAAATTGCAAAAGATGGGACGGTAATTTCTGCGACATTCTTCCATAGCGTAAAGCATCGGAAGCATGTACTCCGCCTTC
>JAKACI010000260.1 GCA_021821565.1 bacterium
TTAAGAATATCCTTGTTTTTTATTATCAAACAGAACCAATTTTGAGAATTTCCGCCGCTGGGAGAATTTGCGGAAATATTTATTATATCTAAAATTTTATCAACACTAACATCTTCATTTGTAAATTTTCTGATGCTTTTTCTGGTTTTTATAGCTTCTATGATATCCATGATATAAAAATATAATATATAATTATTTTAACTTGCATTAAATTAATTTATGATAATAAATAAAAATAATAAATTATTTTAATTTACATTATTAATTAAATATATAATATATTATCAAATCTCCTTTTTTAATTTTATATTAGTTTTATTATATTAGTTTTATTATTAACTATTAAAATTAAAACTCGTCCTTTCATTCTGCCATTCTACCATCCATTGCGGGTATAGCTTCTTAGGGGACGTAGTTTTTGACAATTCGGTTATTTCTTCATCTGTCAGTTTAATATTAATTGATTTAATATTGTCTTCAAGCTGGGACATTTTATTTGCTCCTATAATAACGGAACTCACGTCTTTTTGATGTAAAAGCCAGCTAAGAGCTGCCTGAGGCACTGAAACACTTTCATCTTTAGATATTTTCTTTAATACATCTATGGTGTCGTATCCTCTTTCGTCAACAGGAGGAAAATTAAATTCGCTTCTTCTTGCGCCTATCGGTTTTGGATTTTCTTTAGTATATTTTCCCGTTAAAAACCCGCCTGAAAGTGGAGACCACGGAAGAACTCCCAGCCCTTCTTCGCTGCATAACGGTAAAAGTTCATGCTCTAAATCTCTTGCGGCAAGGGAGTAATAAGCCTGTAAGGAAACAAAAGAATGATAATTATAAACTTTAGACAAATACAAAGCTTTCATGATATGGCGCGCAGTCCAGTTAGAGACTCCGAGATATAAAACCTTTCCCTGCTTTACTAAATAGTCTAAAGCTTCCAGCGTTTCTTCAATAGGAGAAGACATATCCCATCCGTGCACCTGATAAAGATCTATATAGTCAATTTTTAACCGTTTTAAACTGTTGTTGCAAGCTTCTATGATATGTTTTCTTGAAAGACCGGCGTTATTAAGGTCTCCTTTGCCGCTCATAGCTTCTTCGCTTAAAGGAGATCTTACCTTTGTCGCGATAACATATTTATCTCTTGACACATTAAGCTGTTTTAAAGCATTGCCGGTTATTTCTTCAGACTGTCCGAAAGAATACATATCCGCAGTATCAAAAAAATTTATTCCGCTTTCATAAGCGTATTTAACCATTTTATTCGCATCTTCCTGTCCGACGGCGCCGATATTTCTAAAATTAAACCCGAATGTCATAGTTCCGAGGCATAGTTTTGATACTTTAAGCCCTGTTCTGCCTAGATTAGTATATTGCATAAAAACCTCCGATTTAAAAATTTAGTTAATATTTAATTGCAAAAATGCTTCATTTATAAGCTTATAAGCAGTTAAATCAGTCTTTTTTTTACGGTACAAAAAGTATTAAATAATTCACGCCTTTATCTGGTCATTCATCTATTATACCGATACAATCCTTTTACTTCGTCCGTTGCTCCGGTGTATATTATTATACTTAAAAATCGGCTGATTATATTTTTCCGAACTATAAGGATTTTAAGTTCAAATCGTTATAGTTTTTTATCATATCAGCGGTTTCCGCATCTAATTTTGTCCCTCTTTTGCGTAAGCCGTTTATGATGTTATTCAATCTTTCCTTCGTATAATTTTGTCCAAAATTATACTTTGCGCTGATATTTAAGGGAGTTAATTCAAAAACGGCGGTTAAATTAATGTTTTTAAAATAATCTTTATCGGTTAGTTCTATATTTTTAAAACCGAGCTCCGGTTGAAACTTTTTCATAAGGTCGTTTAGAATCAAAACTTTACCGTTATCTTCTTCTATTAACTTTACGGTTCCGCGAATATGAACCGATTTGTAAAATTGCGTGATATTGCAGGCAATATCCGAGCCGGAGAAATGGGAAGGAATAACTGAATATTCTTTAAATACTATAAAAGCCGCTTGAGGATTTTTATTGAGACTTAAGAATTTCTTTCCCGATTTGGAGCTGTGAAAATAAAATTTATCTTCTTTATATAAATAATTTACGCAAACGGAATAAGGAAAACCGTCAAGGTCAATCATCGACAAAATTCCTACGATAGAATCGTTCAGGAAATCGGCTATTTCATTTTTATCGGTAATAGAATATTTTTGCTTTCTCATAAATCAATGTCCTATTTTATTATTTAAGGCGTTATAAATTATAACTATTTAATTAGTTAAATAATTTACCGGTTTTTTTGCAAATATAATCGTTTCTTTTATGCCTTCGCCGTAAGGCATAGGCTTATAGTTAAAATATTCATTGAACTTCGATGAATCAAAATGATAATCAAATTTATATTGATACAGCATCTCGTATAACTCAGATGCTTTTTTATCAAAAACCCCTGCCGTTTTTACCATCCATTTTTTCAAAACAGAATACTTAGGATTAACCCCTAACTCGCCTGCAGCTATTTCAATAAAAGTTTTTAAATTAAT
>JAKACI010000261.1 GCA_021821565.1 bacterium
AAATTATACATGACGGTCTTGGGCAGATCCTTTAATGATAAAGCATAAATATAAAGCAGGAAAGGAATTATCGCAATTATTAAATATTAAACTTGAAAAGGTTATCAGTAAACTAAATTTAAATTTACAATTTACATGGTTGAAAAGAAAAGTGTCAAATAAAACAGCAGATAAAATTGAAAATTTAGGTATTGACGGAATAAGCATTGTAAAGCAGCCTGTGAGATATTATCCCGACGGTGATATTCTTGCCCATGTTTTAGGATTTGTGGGAATAAACGATAACGGCTTATCGGGCATAGAATATAAATACAATAAAATCCTTAAGGGCAATAAAAAAGCTTTAAAAATTATACATGACGGTCTTGGGCAGGATATTTTTATAAGAGGATTCGGATTGGAAAAAGAAACCCACGGCGACAATATATATTTAACGATAAACAAAAAATTACAGTATATAACAGAGCATTACCTTGACAAAGAAGCTAAGGCGGCTGATTCGCGCGGAGCTTTTGCAATTATTATGAATCCTGATACGGGAGCTATTCTTGCAATGGCTGATTATCCGGCTTTTAACCCAAATTACTACTGGACATACAAACCCCGTTACTGGAGAAACAGAGCAGTGACGGATGATTTTGAACCGGGTTCTACGATGAAACCTTTTATAATATCGGGCGCTATGCAGGATGGAGTTATAAAACCTGATACCATTGTAAACGGACATCACGGCGCTTATTATCTCGACGGCATAACCGTTCATGATGTAGGAACATCGTTCGGGCATATGAATATAAATCAGTTAATTGAGTATTCATGCAATGTGTGCGCCTGTCAGGTTGGAATGAAAATGGGGAAGCAAAGACTATGGTACTGGCTTAACAGATGGGGATTTTTAGTCAAGCCTCACGCCGGACTGCTCGGAGAATCGTCGGGGATAGATAGACCTGTCAGTAGATGGTCGCAGGTCGGACCGTGCGAAGAGGCATTCGGACAGGGAGCGGCTATAACTGGACTTCAAGAAATAACCGCGCTTTCCGCAATAGCGAACGGCGGATTTTTAATGAAACCGTATATAATTAAAAAGATTGTAAATCCATACGGAAGAGCGTTGTTTATATCCAAACCGAAAGTAATAAGGCGAGTTATCAATTTGAAAACAGATAGAGAGATGAAATATATGATGCGTCTTGTCGTAAAAGGCGGAACGGGGCAGTATTGTAAGTTAATAGATTATAAAGTTTCAGGTAAAACAGGGACGGGGCAGATTACTGACCCTAAAACAGGAAAATATTATAAAAATTTATATACTGCTTCGTTTATGGCGTTTGTTCCATACAAACACCCAAAGCTTGCAATGCTTGTCGTTCAAGAAAAACCGTTAAAAATAAGTTATTATGGAGGAGCAGTCAGCGCGCCTGTCGTGAGAGAAGTTTTTAAAAGAGCATTAAATATTTTAAATATTTTTCCGGGTCAAAAAGCATATAAAAAGCAGATTCATATAATGACGTTAAATAATTTGCAAAATGCCGTCAACGGTATTAAGAACAATATTAATAAGAAGAATAATATTAATAAAAATAATAAAAAAATTAGTAACGTTGATATAATGCCTGATTTACACGGGGATACAATAATTTCTGCCATAAAAAATATTAAAGGGCATAATAAAAATATAACAATAAAAGGGACAGGTTTTTTATATTACCAAAATATAAAACCCGGTACTAAAATCAAAAAGAATCAGGCTATTTTACTGAAGTTTAAACCATTACTTTAAATTATTATTTAAGTTATAATTTAAATAATAATTTGACGAATAAATAAAATAAACTTACAAATTAATATCTAATGCACGATAAAATTATTAGATTAGATTAGATTAGATTAGATTAGATTATTTATTTATAATTGTTTTTGCAATGTTTAGTTTAAATTATTCATATATCGATAAAAAATTTGTTATTAATAATTTAATAATGTAAATAAAATTAGAATAATGACTATATGAAACTAAACGATTTAATACAAGACATTGAAAATACGGACGATTTTAAAATTATATCTTTTACGGGGAATAAAGATATAGAGATAGACGGCATATCTAATGATTCGCGAAAAATTTCTAAAGGATATCTTTTTGCCGCAAGGAAAGGAAATAATATAGATTCAAATAAATATATATACGATGCGGTAGAAAAGGGAGCTGTTTGCATTCTTACAGACGAGCCTTCGAGCAGCTTTTCTAAATCGTATATAAGAAACAATAAAAATAATATTAAAGGCAATATTTCAATAATTATAGTTGACGACGCGTTAAAAGCTTATGCAATCATCTCAAGAAATTTTTTTAACAGACCCTCAATGAAATTAAATATGATAGGCATTACAGGAACAAACGGCAAAACTACGACTTCTTATATAATTAATTCAATTTTTAACACGGAAGGTATTTCATCAGGTTTAATAGGCACTATAGATTATAAAATAACAGACAATACTATTAAAACTTTTGACCTTAATAGCGTAAAAATTGAAGTA
>JAKACI010000015.1 GCA_021821565.1 bacterium
TTTTTTATCATTACTCATTCGCCGGACAGTTCGGCAAATAATTTTTTTATTTTAGTATAATCTTTAGGCTGATAAATTTTTAATTTTAATAAAAATTGATAAAGATTGTTTCCGTCAAAACTCCTTATATTTTCTACATCTTTAATTGTTATATCGTTATTTGAAGGGCACCTGAAAGTATCTAAATTAACTATTGAATTTTTAAAAATCCAGCTTAATATTGTAGACATCCCGGCCTTATTATTTATTCCTCGATTAAAATCTAATCGAAGGCTATTTTCAAAATTCTCTATATTTTTTATTACCCCTGATAAATTTTTAATTTCTATTTTTTCGCTAATTTTTTTAGTTTCTTGAATAAAAAAGTTTAGATTGAAATCATCAACATACATAAGATATCGATGATTTTCATCTAACTCATTGCGAATACTACCGCTAAGGGTATTTATAATTTCAGAATAATTTTTACTTGCATCGATATCCTGAACCTTATTCTGACCATTGCCAATTTTTAAAAAATTATTCTTAAGATCTATTACGATATTATTAAATTTTTTCGGTTTATATGAAATTTCAGTCTCGTTAGTAATGCCGTTGTTTATTATTATTAATTTTCCGGCATTTAATTTACCTTTTTCATTATTCCAAAAACATTTAAACACTTCAAAAATAGTCATAAGATGTGAATCATGCGCTTGATCCGAATCCTGTCCTTCGTCTTGCGGATCTTTCCTAACATTTAATCGCTCTAATCTTTTTAAAAAGATAATGGAAAGGATTATATGTATCATCTTATCTTCTTCGGAACTTAAAATAAATTCAACGTCAATTTCAAGTTCTATGCGGTTGCTACCTCTTTTAAGAAAGATAGTTTTTTGAAAATATAATTGATCTAAAACTTCTTTTAAAATAAATTTAAACAATCTGGCAAAATTAGTTTTGCCTCCTCCATTTGGTCCGACTATAAAGTTTACTGATTCGTCTAAATTATTAAGTTTAATGTCTTTAAATGAAAGGAAGCCCTTTGCTTTGATGTTTTTAATTTTGATTCCTGGCATTTTTGCCTCGCAGTTAGTATTTTTTCAATAATCATAAATTTTAACATTAATTAATCAAACAAAGAGCGCAGAGATTCTTCATTATAAAACTCTCCTGTACCTTTAATGTATAAAACGATATTTTCTGACAACTTGGTATATCCTTTGTTTTCAAGACAATTACGTAAGAATTTATGATATTTTTTATATCTTTCTAATGAATTTCCGTTTATATTGTTTTCTAATGCAATAGATTCATTAAAAAAACCAATTATTTTTATAAGTAAATTTTCATTCGATTCTATATTTAATTTTTTTTCTTACTTCAAAAACATTAACTTAATTATATTTCGCTTATATTAATTTTAAATAGATTAACAATGAAGGAATAGTAAAAATTAATAAAAAAAGCACATAAAGAATTAAAGCATAATATTCACGGTAGCCCTTGTGTTTTCCTTTATGTAGAATTAAAATCACAAATTCAGTTACACCGACAATTAAAGTGGCAATACTTGCTAAAGAACTATAGTTAAGGAATGCAAAAACTCCAACAACGATAACCAATAAAAAAACCGCTGGCAACTCGTAAAAGAAATTATACCACTTTCTGTTTTTAGCGGGAATTGTTTCTTTGCTTATTTTTAGCCATAACCATCTAATAGCCTCATTAATTTGATAAACAATAATTGAAACAAAAAATGCAATAACTGTTGCAATCGCGGCAATAGTGGCAACATAATATTGTAATTGCCCTGAGGAAACCTTTATACTAAAGCCTATCGTTTTAATCGTATCGCTATCAATTAGCAGACACACATATAAAACAGAAGTCAGAACAACAAAAAAAGCAGAAAACATTAGAGCAATTTGCCGATATTTATCGTCAAGAAAATCTATAAAATCATCCATGCCTTTTTTATTGTCAGAATTAGGCGAATTACACGCACACTGCTGATTTGGGGTTGCGTTATTATTATTGTTAATGTTCGGCATGGCCGTATTTTCTTGGTTGTCTCTCGGAAGATTCTTAGCTTTTTTACAGAAACAATAAATTATCGATAATGTAATAATGACAATAATAACACTAAATATTTCAAAATTATCGCTTGATAATAGTAAATTTTCCATAATTTTTAAAAAAAAATAGGCAAAAATTAATGACCATATTATAAAAACATAAATACTAACATACAAGTTTATCTTTGAAACGGAATAACGACTATTTTGATATTGTTCAGGAGATAGTTCGTAATATATATCACCGTAATACTCAAATTCTAAGTTGAAAATATGCTCTTCCCAATTCTCTTGCCAAAACTTTGATCCTTTATTAACTAATACCCACGCTAGGGAAAAAATCACCCCAAAATTTGATATTAAGAATAATACTACATCTTTATTTAAAAAAATATTTTCAGAATTACAAGATAAGTTTCTACTCCCTAAAACAGTAAAAAAACCAATAAAAATGGTAGCTATAAATGCCCAGAAGTATGTTGCTCTTTTCCAATATAATTCAATCTCAAAATTTCTTAGTTCCCACGCTTTATCAAGCGCATTTTTTACTCTATTATTATAATACGTATTTTGTTCATGAGTTTTAAGATCAAAATCCTTATCAAATATTCCTTTAAAATATTTTTCCCTTCTTTCAGTACCTCTGTCTATAGGTTTCATATTTTGTTAATTAAACCATTTCCCCTTTAATAAAGAACTATTTTATATTAAATTTTAAATAAATATTTTGTAATTTTTTATTTTTAACTATTTTTACTTCTTAAAAACAGATTATTTTAAAAAGTAAACTGTTTGAATGCCATAAAAAATAACCCAAAAATTTAGACTTAAAAATTATGCTTAACACTATTAATCCACAGCATCCCCGTCTTTTTGTCATGTTTCTGGACATTTTTGGGGTCAACACCTTATTATAAGGGATTCACGCTTGCTTTTTTGTTTAAATTTCAATAATAATTATTCAAAGCTGAGATACATTTCACGGCCTGGAACAAACGATTCGTTTTTTGGAATAATTTTGCCACATTTATTATTCGCTTTAATAGGATGCCATATCTTATTATAATATACAGCATTTATGTCGTTTTCAAAATAACGACACACAAGATATGCCTGATTATTAATAAGGGAAATATCTTTAAAACCTATATAATAAGGCGAGTTATTGTATCCTCCAGATCTTATCCAATATACTTGGATAATATTTTGGTTAAGCGGATAACCCCAGCCTTTTTTAATTGTCCAATTTTCAGAAGTTATTATTTTATCGACTTGCAAAGCAGAAATACTCAAATTTGCATAATTTCCGCCATTTTTAACAGCATATAACAATGCCATGTTCTTAAGATTAGATATTTTCTTCTCTATAGATACTGATTCTCTAAAGTTGTAATGAGACTCAAAAAAATGATGGAGTGCCCACACGGAAGCCAATCCAAATATTATCAACCCTATCAATAAAAACATAACAATTTTACCACTAGAAATCTTACCAATAAAAGAAAACATAAGCAATTCCTCCTAACTTAGAAACAAATTTCATTAAATGACATATTTTATCCTATATTTTTAAACCCAAAGCGTGAATTTGACGCTACCTATTATATAATTTATCTGCGAATTAATCTTAAAATATAAAATAAAAAAAGAAATAAAATAAAGTATTCTTAACTTAGAGTATGGATAATTGTTGCAATTCCAGCGCTTCCGTCTTTAAGGATAATGCGCTTATTGCTTGCTATATAGTATAAACCGCCTTTTTTTGACATAGCCCTTGCCGTGGCTGCGTATTCCGTTTTAATCGAACACTGATTCCGTTTCTAATCGAACACTAAAATCAGTAATTAATCCCTTCTTATTTTTTATATAATACCGTTAAGTTTAAGTCAATTAATTAATTATTAATAAAATATAAAATTGTCCGTTTCCCTTATTTTTAATATCCGAAATTTTCCGATACAAGTGTCGGGAATGGTTGATGTAAATGCTCTACGTTTTAAATTATTTAATTTTTTTCAAGTCTATTAATATTGTTTTGTAATGATATTATTAAATCATTAATGCCGTCTAATAATTGAAATCTCTTTATTTCACTGGTTTTTTGGGAAAATTTATTTATAAAAGCATATAAATCGTTATAGTTTTCAGGATAAATTGGGTTATTAAATTCTAACTCCGGAGGTGGTTGTAGTGTTGTACGTGATATTGAGGCATTAAAGTCTTGCCAAAAATCATTTATTAATTGCTGTGTATTACTATCATTAGGAGACAAATATTCTATGTTTAATTTTTGTAATAATTCTTTTAATGAACAATAAATATTACTTATTTCTTCTTTATTATATTCTACGCAACTTATTTTATTATATGTAGTGGTTTTGCCAGTTATATATTTCACCGGAGATTGCGATAACTCTTTTAATTTTTCAATGTTAATATTTCTTAAATAAATTTCTTTCGTATTTTCCTGAGGATTTGCAATATTATAAAATACAAGTTTAGCATCATCATAATTTTCATAAATCTTATTATTCTTTTTTATTTTATTAAATTCATTTTGAAATGCCTCATTGTAATTGGTTATTTTCTTATTGAATTCTTTAATTTTCTGATATAAATCTATTATTTTTTTAACTATTTCTTTATCAAGGATGCCAATTTTGCCGATATTTTGTTCAAAAATAGGTATAAAACTGAGGTCTATTTTAAATCCTGGGTTAACTTTTAAGCAGTCTTGATTTTCTTCGGGAAGATTGTTCAGGCTTATTATTTTCTCTTCATTATTATTTTTGTCAAACGATGGTATTAAAGGTTCGTTAATAATTTCTTCATATTTTTTCTTTATAAATTCTAATTCTTCTTTAAAAGCGGACAAGAGGCTAATCTTTTCATTCTTAATTCTATTTATTTCGATATTTTGACTAGATATTATTGATTTCTTTGTTTCAATAGCCATATAAACCGTAGCTAAAGCCAAAGCAATTGTGGTAAGAAAATCATATTGAAGAATAATTAACGGAATAATGATAATAATTAAAATGGCAATGAATAATATATGTTTCATAATAAATATTTGGTAGTGTCAACTATTTTGTGTAAATTTGATGAAATATCAATATTAGAAGCGCATCTCTAAATTTTTAAACAGACATTATAAATTAACTCCAATTTTATTTAATTCAATATCAATCCACTTTTCCGCTTCTTCTTCGCTTTTTTCTATGGCTATTTCAACGCCTCGTTTAGCGATTTCAAGTAACGATTTAGACTGTTTTCTATTAAAAAATGATTGTTCAACAAGTTCTTTAATTTCTTTTTGTTTAGCATTTTCTAATATAGGAATCATTGTCGATTTTACATGGTCCTGTCTCCAATGATTTATAACAGAACCACCCACATCACGTTCAATTTGTTTTTGAACAATAACAGAATTTAAAATAAGCGTTAAATATTCAGGCAATACTTGTTGGCTTTCTATTTTTAGTCTCAAAATACCGCCGGAAACAATCATTTGCTCTGGTTCTTCGTTTAAATAATAAGCTATGCCGGGCGTTGCATCTTTAGATAACAATATCTCGCCCTTTCTCGGCTGATAATTTTTTAATTCCGTATATAATTTTTCGGATATAAATTGCTGATTATTGTCGGAAAGCTCAAATTTTGAAATATTGCTTACGCGAACAAACGGAATTCCGTTTTCTTGATATGCTTCGCTTCCAGGCTCAATACTTTTTTTTATTTTTACCAGATTTCCTAGTTTATCAAAACCGCCTTTATATTTTTTAACCACTTCTATAATTTCTTCATATTCTGGCTGAAAATACTCCGCATCAATTCGCTCTGCTTGTTGTGTGTCAGAAAAATTTTTTACAAAAGATAGCTCATGTTTTGGCTTCCAGTCTAAAAGTCCAAGTTCGGAAAGGAGAAGTTGTTCGGATTCATCATAAAGCTTTTTTGACTCTGAAATAAAATTAAACGATATATCAAATAATGGTTTTATTTTATTCTGGAAATTTATTGATAGTAATGGTATTTCAACTTTTTTTAATTCTGACGCACTCACATTTGACTGGTTTATTGATATTCTGGCACGCCTTTTTACATCTTGTATGCCAAATTTTGAATTTAAAAAAGTTGTCAAATATTCTGGCAGTACTTTTTCTTGATTTGGTCTAAATCGTACTAAATATGAAGCAAAAATAAACGGTTCATCTGAAAATTTTTTAAATATCCCTGTCCTTCCAACAAATTCTTGTGAATTGGTTCTGTTAAATACTACATCGTTATTTTTCAATTCAAACTTTTTCATTTCCTTTTCGTCTATATAAGCATATTTATTAACGTCAAAATTGCAAAACATATTTGAAATCTCATTCATTCTATATATTTTATAGCCCATCCCCTCATCATTCATTTCAATTGAAATACCGTATTGAGTAAATTTCAAAATGTTGGTAATAGGTGTATATTCATAATATCTATTTTTGGTCGGCTCAAAACATAAAAATTCTCCATCCCAACGAAAATCATCTGTTGCTCTAAGTATTTTGTAATTTATGATCGAATATTGCATAGTTAAACCTTTTTAGATATTTGAAAAATTGCTATTTTTAGGACTTGCCAACATAATTTAGCCGTGTGCTCATCTGGATTAAACTGATTATGCGCTTGTTCGTAAGGGTGAATATAATTTCTGGAATCACGGAGAGCATGGCTATATTTTTTCGCATCTTCACCTAAAAAACCTATTTCTTTTGCAACATCTATAAAATTACTTAGTGTCCATTCATGAAATGGCAAGGTTTTTCCGCTTTTATCTTTTGGACTTGCTTTTGCTACGTTAAATTTTTGTGGGTTATTCGTTGCAATCTCAAGCAATATACCCTCAAGCGTACTTCCGCAAAGAAAGATGGTTGCCAAAGCCGCTTTTAAATTTAAACACTTTTTTATCTCGTCAAGCCTTTGCTCTATTATACTTGTTATTGTTTCCTCAAGTTTCAATTGGTTTATTGAAACTTCTTCAAATTCTTTCTTTAAAAATTCATCTTCTGTAATATTTTCTTTTTCTACTTGCTTTCCAAGCAGGTGATTACCTAATTCTTTACCCCTATCAATAAGATTTTTAGGAAAATCATTTTGCTGTAGGTTGTCAATTAAAATTTGATTTTCAATATATTCAATCAGTTTAACAATGGATTTACTAACTAAAAAATCATCCGCCACTTGCCAAAATCCTCTTATGTGATTCGCTTTTGATCCGCTTGCATAGTTATATTTCTCGTCATAAATATTGATCTTAACATCATCATTAAAAAATTCACCCATTGTTCTATCGGAAAAATTGAGAACATAACCTCCACCCATTTGAAAAAGTTTCTCTAATACTTGCTTGCCGTTTGTGGTTAAATTTGCCATATTATAAAATAATTTATTTCCAAAAACTTAATTTTTCACTCTTTGCCCACTCTATAAACTTTTCCGCCACGCCGTCAGGCAATTCTCCGTCGTGATTATGCAAGTCATGGTCAATAAGAAAATGACCGTTCTTATCAAGTTTTCGCTGACCGTTGCCGTTTTTAACATAAATATATTCGCCTGAATTGTCTTTGCCGGATTTTTCGGACACCGCAAAAAAAATAGGATAGTCTTCTACTTTAAGACACAACTGTCCGGCTTTTGGATCGTCATTCCATTTCTGCACAAATAAAACGCTGGTTTTTGTCCCCGTATGGGGTTTAAAAGTATTTACGTGCAGACCTACTACCGCTAAAATGCGTCCTCTTTCCGCTATATATTCGCGGATGTAGTTATCGGACGTGTTATTAAATCTACCTTGAGGTAAAACAATAGCCATTCTCCCTCCAGGCTTTAAGAAATTAAGGTTTCTTTCAATAAATAAAATATCTCTGCCGACTTTTGGTTTCGGTTTATTTTTTTCGTTATAGCCGAGTTCGTATTTATGAATTATACGGGATTCTTTAATATCGCCGGCAAAAGGCGGATTAGCCATCAGAATATCAAAATTAAATTCTTTATATGAGTTAGGATCTTTGCGCAACTTTTCGAGTCTTTTAAGTCCTGCCCCATATACATCATACCATTCTCTGCTGCCGATAGTTTCGTTCCACCGGTCATAGTCAAGGTCATTTAAATGCAAAACATTGGTATTGCCGTCTCCTGCTATTAGATTTAAGGTTCTGGCTACCCTGACGACCTTTTCGTCAAAGTCGATGCCGAAAATTTTTAATACATTTTCTTTCTCTTCTTCCGGAATATCGGCATTTTTAAAAAGATGACCTGTTATATGAAAAATAGTATGGACTGGAAATCCGCAGGAACCTGCTGCGGTATCAATCATATATTCCCCCGGTTTAGGATTAAGCATTTTAACGCACATATCTATAATATGACGCGGCGTAAAATATTGCCCTTTTTCTCCTTTTGCCGATTTACTTACTAAATATTCAAAGGCTTCGTCAATAATCTGCAAATTAGAATTAAAAAGCTTAATATCCTGCAAGCTGGAAATACAAATAGATAAATGAGATGGAGAAAGCTGAATTTGACTTGCCTCGTCAAAAACGCCGGGCCATTTAAGCTTGGCTTCGTCAAATAATTTTTGGATTTTCTTTTTTAGTTCCGATTCTGATTGACCTGTATTTCTGAATTCAAGAACTCTGGAAGCGGCATCGTCGTATTCTTTTAAAATTTCTTTTACTTTATCATAATCTCCAAGCTCTTCTTTGTTTAATTTGCCTTCAAGATAAATTTCAATGCGCATTTTATCTTTTTTGCTTTGAAGTTCGTCATATAATTTTGTAAAAATAAGTTTAAAGACTTCTTCAAAAACATCCACGCCGGCATTCGCCAAAACCTCGTCTTCCATTTCCTGAATAATAGATTTAAGCGATTTCCCCTCGTTCGGAATCTTGTCTTTGATAATTAAATCTTTCAGCGTAAACCTTTCTTTTAAAATGTCCTCAAGCGTTTGGTCCGCTTTGGGAATATCCGTAATATCTTCGAAATAATTAGGGTCTTTGCGGTTGTAATGCGAAATCTGTCCGCCGTTTGTCCAAACGGCAATAGGCGCGCCGGTTGCATGAGTATATGAACGTAGCTGATCTTTTCCGTCTTGCAGTTTTGGTTTCTTAAGTTCAACGATGATATATTCAACAGTCGGACGGTCTTTATCAAAAATAACAATGTCGGCGGATTTTACTTCCCTGCCGAAATGAATCGGATGTTCAAGGGCAATTCTTTTTTTAGGATAGCCGTAGTCTTTAATGAGTTTCATTAAATAAAGCTGACGGACGACTTCTTCAGGCTTTAAAACAATTTCTTTATCACGAATTATACATTTTACGTAAGGCTTACCGACTTTAACAACTATTTTTTGTTCAAGTTCGTCAACATAAGACTTATCAAATAGTGTAAAGCTGTAATTTGTATCTTTGATAATGTTTAGGATGTTATTCATAGTTTTTAATTTATTAAATATCTAAATACTAATTTGTAGTAAATATCTTTTATTTTTGTTAAGTTAAGACCTTTAAATATATTATTATTCGTTTTGTCGTAGTGTAATTTCCTAATAATTCGTCTTTATTTTCTATCAAATTAATTTTATCTTTATTGTTAAACCAGTAAGAATATAAATTAATAATATCCCTTCCGGCATTTGAGTCAAGTTTATTATTACTTACAAGCAAATTGACTTTTTGTTCAAGAGACATAGCCGTTAAATCCTGTTGTTTCTTAAAAAACGGCCACATGCCCAGCAACTTATCAATTTTACTTATTATTTCAATGTAATTAAAATAAATCTCATTAAATATAAAGTGTTTAATGAGATTTAAATTGGATTGCAATTCTGCCGTTTTATTTCCATCGAGTTTTTCGGATATATTTTCAACTTGTTTCTTATCTGATATATCAGGAGATTCATCTTTTTTTTCATCAGATGATGTTTCCGGCATCACTATATTTTCATAATGAGATTTAGTTGAAATTCCAATGTCTCCAAATTTCAATTCTGTTATTTTTTCTAAAAAAACGTTGATACGTTTTCTAAAAATAATAACTACACCGATAGTTATTAATGGCCACGAAAAAATCGCTCTTATATATTCTATAATTAGAAGAGATAGACTCATAAAGTCCTCTTTTTTTACATTTTAAAATTAATTTTATTTTAAATTCAAAACCTCATCACCGCTTCTAACTTTATGCCGTTCAGCACATATACGAATACCGTCCCGACGTAAGCTCCGGTCTTTGCAATTATCCTATATCCGTAATAATTAGCCGTTGCTTTGCCGTATTGCCTTGCTTCCGCTATTACATTATTTATAACAGGTTTGATACCGTTTGGCAAGTTATTCCATCCTGCCGGATTGGTATTTCTGACTTCGGCAATATTACCGTTGCATATCTTGTAATTTTATATTGCCCAGTATGCCGGTTTCGGAAAGCCCTGCGTTCTGCGGATTATGCTTATAAGCTTACAACCTGACATAGTCGTTGTAATAGGTATGGCGTTATAGGTGTAAGCTCCGTAAGTGTAAATATAAGGACTGCCGGAATTATACACCCACATTGCGAGTTTATTAAAATTAGAATCTGATTTATTGTAAAGGATATTAAAAATACCGAAACCGTAAGCCATATTTGCGGAAAACAGGATAAGCGTAAATATAAATATTTTCAACATACTTTTCATAATAATACTTCCTTCTTATTCCTTATTTTTTAAAACACTATCTAATATTGTATTTTAAATGGTTCGTTTATTTTTATCGGTATGACTGATTTACCTTTTCTATTTATAAAACACCAAACGCCATTATATTTTTCAACATATGCTAATCCGTTATTGAAACTATAAGCATATTTAAATTTAGCAGGGATAACTAATATGCCTTTTTTATTTATGTAGCCCCATTTATTTTTTATTTCGACAGCCGCCAGACCTTCATGAAAACTATTAGCATTGTTATTAAATTTAGCAGGGATAACTAATATGCCTTTTTTATTTATATAACCATTTTTTGTAAACTTGGCATTAATCGCAATAACCGATAGTCCATCATGAAAATTACCAGCAGAATAAAATTTAGGACTAATTACCCAATCACCGCTCTTATTAATAAAACCGTATTTTTGATTTATTTCAACCATAGAAATCCCATCGGAAAACCAGTAAGCATCTTCAAATTTATAAGGTATTACCAGAACTCCTTTTTTATTTATATAACCCCATTTATTTTTTAATTGAACTGCAGACAGTCCTTCGGAGAATTTATGCGCATCTTTGAATACTGGAGGAATAGCCCATTTCCCTTTTGTATTTATATAGCCAAACATATCTCTTATAGGGTAGTTATTCTTCAATGCTACAAGCAGTTCATTATGAAAACAACTGGAAGGTGATATGTTTGAATTCAAATGTAGAATAGTTGCGCCATTTTTATTTATTAGTTTATGACCCATTATTCCTAATCCGTTGTTACAAAAAAAGGGGGCATCATAGTAATTACCGTGATAACTTAATACAGCAACCCCTTTATTATTTATATAAACGGCATAGTTTTTATCTATTTGTATTTGCGCTAATCCGCCGCTAAAATACGGAGCGATTGATTGTATGTGTTTTTGCATAATTTTATTATATTTAACTGTTATAGCATTGCTGTTATTTGGTGCATAATTATTATCTCTAACTAAATAAGTCACTCCGTTACTGTTTGTATATAAGAAAACTTTCGCATATGCGCTACCTGCGTAAAATATAAAAATAAATACAGTAAAAACAATAAATAATCTTTTAAACACGGCATACTCCTTAAGTTTATATTTCAATTCAAATATTTAATTTTATTTAGTATAAACATTTAACCCGATTTTGACTTCTTCTTTGACAGCGGATATTATCACAGTGTATTTAATTACAGCTAACATTACCTCAAAATTCTCCAAACTTTTTACAAATGTAAACTTGGCTATTTCTCCCTGAACATAAAAAATGTTTTACGCTAAATATAGATTCATATCCCGTTCATCATCAATTGTCGTACTTCTACCGTGACCGGAAAAGACCGTGGTTTTACCAGGCAGGCGAAACAACCGTGACTTAACGGAGTCTACCAGCATATCGTAGCCTCCAGTATCGAGGCCTGGTCGGTCACATCGCCCCACAGTTCTGTAAAATAAAGTGTCACCAGTGAAGACCGTTTCTTCTTCCGGCAAGTAGACACATACTCCGCCTAACGTGTGGCCTGGCGTGTGGATAATTTCAAAACCAAAGCCTTGGATTTGGATAGCGCCTGAGTTTAGATGCTCAAATTTTATGGGGTTGGAGATACCTGGCGTGTGTAGAATCGCGGCCCAGTGGGTTGCGCTCATAGATAGTTCAACATCATCGTCATGAATATGGAGCGGTATCGAGTATTTTTCACTAAAATACTTGGCACCACCCACATGGTCTAAATGGCCGTGAGTAGCCAGAAGAGCAACTGGCTGGAGATTGTTGCGCTGTATAATATCTTCGTCAATAACCGCAGGATCTTCCCCCGGATCTATCAACACACATCGCGACATTTCATCTGATATTATGTAACAGTTTACCTGCCATTTCCCGACTGTAATACTACGAATATTTTTCATTTAATTACTCTCTTGAATTTATTTTTTTATTATTCTAACAGATTTATTTAATTTTTTCTTTGAAATATCAAAATGAGGAATAAGCATTAAATCTTTTTTAAAAGATTTTGCTTTATTTCGTCTTAGATCTTTTTTAACATATTTTTCTATTACTTTTTGAATATCCATAGTAGAGTTAATTAAATCCGTATTAAATTCAAATTTATTGCAATTAATTATATATTTATTTATTTTTTAAATTAAAAAATCTAAAAAGTAGAGGCACATACATAATGTTAGTCAGCATTTTCGGTTTAAAAAATTATAACAAAATTTATTAACTACTATAAGTATCAATTTTAATCTCAATGCATCATATTTGTTTTCTGCATTTTTTGTTTATGTATCATCTGCATTTTTTTCATCCAGTTTATTTTAGCAAGTCTATGATATAACGATTGTTGCGAAGGATAAAGAACGCGGTAAGCTTTTATATGAAAAGGTATCATTTCGTATCCAAGGTACGTTTCTGCACTTCCGACGGCTTTAACGTCGCTAATCAATTTAGTTATGCTTGGATTATTCTGCTTTGCGTCTATTTTATATTGTTTTAATGCTTTTTTAAGCTTCACAACTCCTTTTATAGTGTCAGGCGTCATTTCTGTGATAAGCTTTTTTTCCTGTTTAATCTGCGAAGAATTGAGATTAAAAGCTTTAGCATGCGTTAAAATCCAATTCGGATCTGGATGAAATCTGCGGAAAATATGAGGGAATCCTAAAGAATGATGAGCAAAAAATGTTTTCATTTTTATAGTCTTAGCATTTGACTTAACAGCATTAAAGCCTAAAAAAAAATTAACAACATTAATGTAAATAATACAGCTTTTTTAATCATGCAACTAACCTCACGTTTAAATAATTATTGTTAATTTATATTTAATTAAATTTTTATAGGTCTTTATAAGTATCTCTATAACTATTTAATTTGTTCAATCTATAAAGTGTTATCAGTTTAGCGGATAGTTTTGCCATCAACACTTTATATTTTTGGGTTTAAATGGTAGTTTTTTAAATAAATTTATATCTATAATTTTTAAAATATTTTCCGTCACATAAAAGATTTTCTTCTATTTTTTTTATTATTACTTCACTGTTAATGGTTTTCTATTGCCTTTTTAAATATACCGTTTAAATGCTCTAAAATGCGTTGAAAAGCCTGTTGCTTGCAAAGGCTTATATTATAAGGCTTTAAAACAAGTCATTCATTATATCAAAATTATTTCCGTAAAAAATAACGGCTAATTTTTGT
>JAKACI010000016.1 GCA_021821565.1 bacterium
ACGAAAGTATAGGAATTTAATGTAAAATAAAATATGATATATATTATAATATTTTCCTACTACACTTTTTATAAAACAGAAAAAATATAAAAATAGTATTCAGTGTTTACAGCATGTTAAAGGAATTAATTTATTGAAATATAGGATTTAGTGTCAAAGTCAGGGCAATTAGAAAAAGAAAAGCATTATCCCCGCCACTCTACCAATATCATTTTTGATATAACGATATTCAAAATAACAGGCTATTTCCATTTTGAAAACAACTCGGTAATTGAAATCAGGCGGCTAAAATAACAGGCAGGTTTCTTTTTTTTTAATTGCCGTTGCCTTTATATTTTATTGCCGAAAGAAACGAACTACAATAGTTTTATTTTGCCTTTTAATTTAATTTTAGTATGTTTTATACTTTAAAATAAAAACCGCATTTAAGATATTCATGTATTACTAATATGCTATGCCCTAAAAAGTTTTTCAATAGCATTATATTCATTCCGCTGTCTAATAAATGAATCTCTTTTGCGTGTCTTATTAATCGTTAATCCGCGCGGGCAATTTTACCAAAAAGTTTGCCATTTTTCAGTTTAAAAAACAATAAATAAAACAAAGTATTTGACAATCGGTTTAATAACAGGCAAAAATTATAGTATTTTGCTCTTTAAGTTTAAAAAACAACAAATAAACAAATTTGTTCCGTGTTAAAAAAAATACATAAATTCCTATTAAATCCTCTACTTTTCATCAATCCAGTTCGAAAAACAATATATATTAAAATAATAAATACAAAGTTAAAAAAAACTCTTGACAAATCTTATCTTGTTATATATTATATAGCTATCAAGATTAAGTTTTGGGAGAGGGTCTTATGAATAAAACAATAATATTAAATTACCTTGCAAAAAAATTTAATTTAAAAAACGATAACGAAAAAGCTAAAATATTTTCAATTGAAGACGTTATTAAAATTGCCAAGGATATTGATTTTATCCGGAAATCCATAGGGCACTTGCCGAAAAATAAACGTCAGAGATTAATAGATTTGTCAAATCTGAATAAAATAGAAAGGTTCGTTTATTCCAGCTTCTATAATTTTTATATGAAGAAAAAAGCGGAAAGAAAGCGAAAATGAAGAGTTTAAAGGCAAAATAAATGCCAAAATTATAAAAAAATATATTTCCGTATATTATTCTAATTACCATTTTACAAAAAGCACGGATAAAATGATTTCTAAAATGAGGCATAAAGCTTATTACGATTTTTCTAAAAATAATTTAAAAATAAAGGGAGACTAAATTATGTGCTATTATTTGTACAATTTTTCGAATGACGGATTGGCTAGGGTAAAAAAGGATTTCAAAAAAAAGCGAAAAGAACTTAAGGAGTGGGCGTTTATCGATAAGACAGGCAAAGAAGCGATAAGCAATTTAAAATTTTTATGGCTTTGGGATTTCAAAGAAGGTATGGCTCGTTTTGTAACACGGACAGGATGGGGGTTTATAGACAAAAGCGGGGAAGAAGTCATAAAAATAGAAAATTGCGACTGGATCGATGATTTTTATGATGGGCTCGCAAGGGTCAAATTTTCCAATGGTTCTATGGGGTTTTTGAATAAGAGCGGGGTAATTGTGTATTCAACATAATTTTTTTTGTATATTTTTTTATACTATGTTATAATCTATCAAGATTAATAATTTAATCTATCAATAATTAAAGGGAGAAACTATATGAAAGCAAAAATATTGCTATTTGAATTATGGGAAGGATTGTTTAGAAATGCAAAGTTTATATTTTTGTGCTCGTTTATTTTATCAATAGTTCCTCTCTCTTTTTATTTAGCATTATACGTTAAAACCGGCGTTTTTGCTATACATCACGTATTGTTTTTTTATTTATTTTCAGTTGTTATATCCACTCTTCAAGTTGTTGCATTTGAAGACGAATTCGAAAAACCGCGCATGCAGGGTGAACTCGCTTTCAGAGTGTTATTGTTTTTGTTGTTGATTTTTATTTTTTCCGTTCTTATCGAATATTCAACCGCCGTTTTTTTTATTAAATCGCATTTACTTTCATATATATTCAGCGGTTTTATGATTTTTATGTCCATCTTATTAGATGTTTCTATAATCGCTTTTATAGTAACGATGTCCTACGATAAATTATATGTTTTTTTATACAATAAATTTGAATCTTTTTACATATTTTTCAATAAAAGAATAATTTAATAGGAATAAAATTTATGAATACAAAACTTAAAAAGATTTTAGAGATTTTTCTTGCTGCAGAAATGCTTATTTTTTCCGCTTTCCCGTCGCTTTCTTCTTTCTACGAAAATAATGCAATCGCAAGATATATTTTTTTTTATTTTATTTTGTTTTTCCTTACGACATTCGTCATCTTTATAATTTTTACGCCGCCGCTCGGAAAGCAAGAAATAAAACAAATTTTTCGCGTTATTTTATTTTTCTATGTGCCTTTGATGTTTATTACTAATGCGACTACTAACTTATTTTTTATGTCGTCTATTCCTTTCACGGAAGAGGTTATTTACATAGCATGCTCTATTTTTATTATTATATCTGCGCTCGCATTCGCTATTTGCGGAATAATATCAATTCGTTCACAAGGCACTAAATTTAGAATTTTATACAGTTTTTCAGAAAAATTATATAAAAAAATTGAAAAACTTGCCGAAAAAAAAATAAAGACAAATAATAGAGGATAATAAATTATGACGCTTGAGTTAGTAAGTTACGGAAACGGAGCTCTTTTAACAAAAGTAATTATGGCAGTAAGCTACATAATGAGCAATACAAATTACAATACCTTGATCCAATTAGTTGTAGTTTTTGCTTTTGTCGTTGGGCTTACATTGGCGCACCGAGACAACATCGCCGGCGGTTCGGTGGCGCTGAGACTAATCGTTACTTTTTCAATTGGAGCTATAGTTTGGACAAGTTTTAACTTGCCTCAAGACACCGTTATCGTCTACGACCCCGTTAATAATTATCAGACTTCCGTCAAAAACGTTCCCGTTCCTTTAGCTTTGCCGATGTATTTAGAAAATAGCATAGGCAACGGACTTGCTTCGTTATACGACGCTTATATGGGTTCAAGCGGATTCCCTTCATCTTTAAGCTATAATAATACCGGTTTCAACTGGGGTTCCGTAGCTACCCAGCAGCTCCAAAACGTTAATTTCGTCAATCCCTACGACCAAGCCACTATTAACAGCTATCTTGTAAACTGCTACTTTCCCGCCGTTCAATTGGGACACGCAAACTTATTAGATTTATACAACTCCGATAATATTTTGCAGACGCTCGAACAAGGTTCTCAAACAAGCGACGCTTTTCTTGCTCAGATTTACAATTCTACTACGGGTCAAAGCAATTACGAAGACTGTAACACCGCTTATAATTATATAGTCGGCATGGTAAACGCTACCGTCTCGACCGGCAGTACCGCCCAATCATACGCCGCCACCGTGGACGGAAAAACGCAGGCTCACGGTTTAACATTGGCTCAGGTAACAGACGATTCAGGACCTGCCGCCGATTTTTTATTAAACACGGGTCTTAGCTCTCAGCAGTTAATAGCTCAAACGGCTCTCGCAAACAGTATGTCTCCCGCTTTTCAACAGTTTTCGGAAAAGTACGGAGTGCCGAACAATAACTTAAGCTTCGGCGTGGCTCAGACGGAATATCAGCAGCAGACCGTCTGGACGCAAACCGCCTTTATGGCGAGAATGTTTCTTCCTATTTTGCATTTTATTATGGAAGCGATTATATTCGGTTCTTTTCCGTTAATATTTCTGATGACCTTAATACCCGGATATTCCAAAAAAGCTTTCGGCTATATTATGTCTATGCTTATGTGGCTGACGTTCTGGGCTCCCTTAATGTCTATCTTAAACGGTCTTTCCGCTTGGATGATATCTACTAACGGTTTTCCTTTAAACGTAACGGGAGGGAACGTCAACCTTAACGATATGGGTTATATTTTCAGCACTTTAAGACAATGGGCGTCTATGATAGGCTCCATGAGCATGGCAGTTCCTATGCTCGCTTACGGTCTTGCGACTATGTCAAACTTTGTCGGAATGGAAGTGGTAGCCGCGGCAACGGGAGCGATATCCGGAGGAATAAACACCGCCGCCCAGTCCGTTGCTACCGAACAGGGAGCTCAAAGTATGCAGGGGCAGGGTCAGCAAATGATGCAGAATCAGGCGAACAAAGCTTATACGGATCCGTCTCAATTTGACGGACTAATGGAAAATAACTCGGAAGCGGCGGCGGCTCATCAGCAGTATTTGTCAAAATACATAGGTCAGCACGGAATGGAAAATGTGGCAAATGCGGAATTGGCGGGAGCGAATTATACTTACGGTCAAAAATCCACGCTGGGAACAAACGCGGAACATTTCGGAGAATTAAACGCAAAACAGCAAATGGGTTCGCTTCAGGGATTGGATACTATTGCAAAAGCGAATGATTTTACTATGGAGCAGACGTCCGCTTTCATCAGCGAATACGGCGGGTTTTCCACGCTCAACAAAGCCAGAGGAACGGAAGCCGGCTTGGGCGGGTCTTTAACGTCTGGCAAGGTAAACGCCGAACAGACGGAAATAGATTCGTTCAATTCTGCAAAAGTCAACGATATGCTCGGGTTATATCAAAAAGAAGGCATGTCGCCTACGCAGGCGGGTTCTCAAATCGCAAAAACCAACGGCATAGCCGTAGCCGTGAAAGACGGAAAAGAAAACGTATATTTCGGAAAAAACGGAAACGTCGCTATGGTAACCGGTCAGACCGTGCAGAACGGATATACGGAAAACTGGGTTAAGGACGGAAAGGGACAGACGATATTTACAGATAGAAAGGCAGGTAGCAATACCGTAAACGGAAACTTTACGAAACAGGGCAATTACGTTGAAACATACGACGGTCATAAATATGTTTTTGGAACAAAAGCCGACGGAGCTACTCAAAATATAAACGATTATGCAAGACGATATATGGAAGCGAAAAATGCTTTATCTGGCGGTTTGGCGGGATATTCAAGCCCGCAAAGAGCTGTTCAAGTTTTGGATGAAGCCAAAACTCTTGCCAAAGAAGGACAATTTAAAGCGGCGGGAGCTGTTCTAAGAACATTCAATATGAATCCAAACCAATATAAAACCGAAGGAGCTTATTCCGTGCCGTCTATAGAAAATGCGGCAAATTCAAGAATAGACGCTATTCAAAGAGAAGAGCATAACATGCGTAGCGCCGGCAACGGTATGGTTGCCTCTTCTATAGCGTATCATAAAGAAGCGGCTGCAACAGGCGCTCCGATGCCAAACGCTAACCAGTCGTTTTATGAAACGACGGCAAAACCGCTTCAGGAGTTTTATAATACGCAGTTATCTACTTCGGTTAAAAACGGGGTTGCAAGCGATAGCGGAAGTAAGAGTTCAACAGCTAGCAAAAGTACATTCGAACAAAGTTATAATATTGGAGTTAATATTGGAAAGATTATAGACCCTGCCGGCGGGCTTGATATAGGAACAAGCGGCGGATATACACATGCAACTGTTTATTCATCCGAACAATATAGCAGCTTTAAGCATGATTGGTCTAATGCCTCGACCGTTGAAGCAAGAACAAACGTCTTAATGAAAAGTTACAGCGAGGGCTTAAGCAATATCGATAACATGAATATATCCGGAACGGAGAAAGCGGAACTTAAGGCAAAGCTATTGCAAGGGTTTTATGGAGCGGCTTAAATATTAATTATTAATCGTTTTCACCATAAGCATTTCCAGACACATCAATACAAGAACCTTTTATCATTGGAAGACCTGAAGCTGGATTTATTCTTGTAAAATCATTATCAGGAACCGTCTTAATCTTTTGTATCTCGTCTTGCAATTCTTGGTCGGTCATTTTTTTTCTTCTGTAATAGATTGCTACGATCGCAATTACAAACGGTATAGGCGGAAGAACCAACTGTAATAATTCGTTTATATTCATAATATTTTATCCTTATTATAATTATATTGCGTTATTATAATAAATTAAAAATCGAAATACCGGAAATAGCATCATTGATACCTTCGGCAAATTTCCGGTATTTTGGCGATATATTTGATAAAATTATATGTCCCAATACGGCACCGACTACTAAAAATATTAAATGTTCTTTTTTCATTTTCTTATCTCCTTTGCCTATTACCTCACAGGGCAATTAAAATTAACTTTACCGCCTCTATTCCCTCGATAGAGGCTCTTAACTTATATATACTACTAAATATATTAAAAGTCAAATTAATGGCGGAAAAGGGCGGATAAGGGCGGTAATTAAAGCATATAAAAAGATAGATACTACGGGGAATTGCGGTAATACAAAATAATAATAAATTTATAAATATCAAATAAAGAAATCGTCATTTCCGATAAATCTTTTATGATTGTTTCTAAAATTTTGCGGTTGATAAATTATTCCTTGCCAATCCCAAATTTTTGAGTGATTTAATTCAATTTTTATGGATAAAAAATTATCTCTAAAAATATTCCATATCCCTATAAAATTATTCTGGCAATCTTCTGATATAACGCAATTATCTAATTTACAATCATTGTTGCAATTAAGATAATATTCAAAAGATTTTCTCATTATACCTATAATAATATCTACAATTTTTATAGATGTGGACAATTCATGCAATGAACTATCGTTAGGTCTTTTAGAAATAAAATGTGGTCCGTCAAGTCTTATATTCTTTTGATTTGCAAGATTTTTTATAGCCTGTTCTATTTGTGATTCTCTTTGAATATTCCTATCTAAACACCATTTTATAGAATAATCGTAATCATGAACCGTAAATCCATACTTTTTTACAAAACTAAAAATTCTTTTAAAACATAATTCATATCCGCGCCAAATAAAATATTCGTGCATTTCTTTTTGATTAGTTCTGGTTATAATCTCATTTTCTTGTTTGTTTAAAATAAAAATAGAAAAATAGATAAATATATTATTTTGTTTTGCTGTTTTACTAAATTCGGAAATAAAATCATATAAAGTATTTGGATTGTTTTTTGCAACACCTTTTAAATCAGACCATTTTCTTAGCGGAGAGTTAAGGTATTTTCTTGAAATAGAGCGAGCTATGTTATTTATACTTAATAAATTCTTTTCTTCCGTCAACATGGTTCCGGATATAAAGCTTTTAGTTCCTTTACTATAAGAAAGTCCCGTATCTCCACACTCATCCGAAATAATAATAAACATAATTTTTAGATAAAAAAAAATACCTGCGTTTCCATTCTCTAGTGAGAATTGCGTCTCGACATAGGCGAGACACGCGCAGGTATTTAAAATTTTATATATAAAAGCTTTTTAAATTCTTGTATATAAGTATAGCATTATAAAATTTCTCTGTCAAGTATTTTTTTAGATGGGCTATTTATCTTGGGGCGTACATAAACATATTAGTAATCATCATCGCCATCATACCAAAGAGAACCTGACAAATTCATTTCTGCGCAATTTATTAAGGTAGAATCAAGAGATGAAGGATTATCATTATTTATATGTCTATGTTGTTTTTTACCAACCGGCCATTCAATCCCCTGAAAATCATCATCAAAGATGCTCGCAGTTTTGCTTTCATAAAAATTATCGGGGATAAGGCTATCGCTATTAGACTTATCCTTATTTTTACTATAACTTTCGTCTAAATCTACCGATTTAGTTTCGTTGATTAATTTCATTTTTTATATCTCTCCATGCCGCCCCTACTTCACTTAGGCATTAATTTACCGCCCCTATTCCTCCATAGAGGCTCTTAATTTATATATACTACTAAAAAAATATATTGAAAGTCAAATCAAAGGCGGAAAAAGGGTATTAGAGGGCGGGATTTTGGTATATATTAATATAGTGATTATAAAGGGTTGCGGAATATAGGATATGCTAAGCTAAAATATAAAAATTCGTTGACAGGATGAATGAATAAGGATAATATAAAATATTATTAAATATAAAAAGAGGAATAATTATGAGTTTAGAGGAAGGAATTAACAAAAGAATAATTAACAACAAAAAATATGAAGCGCAACAATGGTTTAAAAAACTTATTCAAACAAGTGAACAAATTGGTGATTTATATTCAATAAATTATGAAACTGCTAGGGTTATAGTCCACGATAGCGAGCGTAAAAAAGTAGGCGGAATACCAAGTTTAAGTTTTTTAATTGCGTCAAGAATATTTCCTGAAGAAAATAATGAAAATTTTAAAAATATTGATTTTAAATCCGAAGACGCTTCTTTTATTCTTTTACGTGTAATAGACGGCGCGCCGCTACCTCAAGATAAAGAAGCGGAAAGGATAAGGGTTGAAACAGCGCAGCGGGTTAGCGGAGAACCGGAAAAACATTGGGACAGCGATGGAGCGATGGATGCAAAAACTAGAGTATTGCTTGGATATGCAGGTGTGGAGTGTAGAATTATCGGAACATTTTTTCTTGAAGAAAATGTAAGTAATAGCGAAGCGCCGCTTGTATTAAAATTCGGTAGCGATATTTCAAACTATTATCCTAATAGAGGGTTAAAAGTTTTTAAATCAAATGCATCAGCTCTTGAAGAAATTGTTAATTATTGCGATCCATCAAATATTCAGGCGCACGTTGAAAAATACGGCAACACAGAAAAAGTAAAACTCGGTTTTGTTCGCTATGCTTCAACAAACAGAAAATATCAGCAAATAGACGATGTTCCTGTTTATATTTATCCTGCTGATTTATTGAGTCAAAAATCTGCTTTATTTGGAATGACAAGAACAGGTAAATCAAACACAACAAAAATTATTGTTAAAGCGGTTTTTGAATTGCGATCGCCGAAAAAGAAAGAAGACAATCCAATAAGAATAGGACAGATTATTTTTGACCCGAATGGAGAATATGCAAATGAAAATTCACAAGACAAAGACGGAAATAATAATCCAAACGCTTTGAAAAATATTTGGAATCTAATACCCGAAGCAAATAAAGCAAATGAAGTTATTACTTATGGAATTACAAGGCATCCAAGCGATCCAGATAGAATTTTAATGTTACTTAATTTTTATTTAGATGAGAATTTACAGATAGGGAAAGAAATTATTGATAGTATTTTAGCCGATGATAATTCAATTCATATAAAAAACTTTTTACAAGTAGGTTTTGAGTTGCCTGATTCTTCGGATTATAGTGCAATGACGAGATACAAGAGGCGAATATTGGCGTATCGATCAGTTTTAGCAAGAGCAGGTTTTCCGGTTCCAAAAAATTTAAAACCCAACACAGAAAAATTATTCAGTCAGGAATTAATTAATGCAATGCAAAATAGTGAAAGTAATAATGCTCCAGATTATCAATCAGCAGCAAAAATTTTTTCAGGTGTTAACCAAAATTGGCAACAGCTTGCAAGCGCTTTTGAAAACTTAGATAAATTTATTAGAGATAAAGATAGCGGTTATAAAAAATTTGAAATCGGTTATATAAGCAGATCGAATGGGTCGGGTGATAGTTGGGCAGATGAAGATTTTAAAAAAATTATAGGTTTATTTCAATATCCAAATGCGACAAGAAAAATAGGAAAAGCAAAAGAGCAACATAGTTCTGACACAAGCGCAGATTATGCGGAAGATATCTACAAACATCTTAAAGACGGTAAACTTATTATCATTGATCAATCATCGGGGGAACCTGAATTAAATAAATCATCCGCCAAAAGAATAATGGCAAAAATTTTCAGAGAAAATCAGAAGTGTTTTATTCAAGGATTAACAAACATTCCTGAAATTTTGGTTTATATTGAAGAAGCGCATAATATTTTGCCTGCGGGAAATGATTTAGACCTTTCAGATATTTGGGTTAGAACCGCAAAGGAAGGCGCAAAATATCATATCGGAATGGTTTACGCTACGCAAGAAGTTAGCAGTATACAACGGAATATTTTACGCAATACTTCTAATTGGTTTATTTCTCACTTAAATAACACGGATGAAACAAAAGAACTTTGTAAATATTATGACTTTGCCGACTTTGAACCTTCAATTAGACGAGCGCAAGACAAAGGATTTTTAAGAGTAAAAACATTAAGCAATCCATTTGTTATTCCAGTGCAGGTGGATAAATTTAAGGTATAAATATATTATGAGTTTTGAAGGAGAATTTGCCAGTTACGAACCATTAAGACGGTTACTTGACAGCGATAAAGTAAAAGCATTACAGGGTCGTTTAAGAGTTCGTAATCCTGACAAAGAAGATATTACTGAAAATATAATCAAAAAAGAAGATTTAACTCAAAGTATATTGCAACCAGATTTAGTATTAGCAATTGACGGAAGCAATATAACAGCAAAAGCAGCGAACGGTTTTCCCGGCGCCGAATTTGGCTATATTACAATTGCTTCTGTTTTAATTGATTTAAAACTTGTAATGAAACTGGAACGAAGTGAATTTATCAATCCTAAAAAATTTCGTGAAACTGAAAAAGCATCAACTATTGAAAGTGTTTTACCTGGGTGCAACGTTATAATTGATGACGAGAAAAGTGCAAAAGCTTCTTTAAGGCGAGCATTATTTGAAGAATTACGGAGCAATATAGTTTTCGTCGGCGGTGAAACATTATTAGATACATACGAATATTTATTCAGCATAAAAAGAGATAAATTTTCAGAACATAATTTGCCGAAAAGTCCAATCGAAGGATTTGAGGCAGAAGATATGACATATGGTTTTGATGAATATAAATGTCCGCATTCAGGCGATGCCTTATTTTCAACAGATGCGCTTCGTTTACATGAGCTAATGAATCCGAGCGGAAGCAATGGAGAAATGTTTGGGCAGATAATGTCGACGCTTGAAAAACTTTGGCTTATTCATATTTTGAGAGCGTTTGAAAAAAAAAATTGGCTTCCAACGCTTCGCAGAGTTGCATTTATAATGGACGGCCCATTAGCAGTTTTTAGCACTTCATCATGGTTAGCAAAAGTTATTGAAGTTGAGTTAACAAGATTAAATGATTTACAAAAGAAAATTAACGGGCAGGACTTGTTGATAATCGGAATTGAAAAATCGGGGACATTCTTTAATCACTTTTTAGAAATTGATATGACTGTAGATGGAATCGGAGATAAATTCCCAAAACAGTCGGCATTACTTCTCACAGACAATTATATTAAGAAAAACATTATTTTTTCAGGAAGTACCAAGACATATGGACAAGATACATATTTTGGAAGAAAGTTTTTTTATAAAACATCGTCAGGGCAAAAAATTGTTGCTGTAGCAGGATGCTTCAACGAATATCAAAAAGACCTGGCAACCGCAAATCCTGAACAATTTTCGCGATTAGCCGATATAATGCATTTAATTGATCAACTTGTTTCAAGTAGATATCCAAATTCAGTTTCACCGCTTATATCAGCGCATGCGGAAGCATCTATTCCATTAAATTTAGGTAAAAGAATTTTTGAAGATATTGCAAGAGAAATAAGAGAGAAATCAAAAATATGATAAAAGCAGAAGAAATAATAAAAGGATTTAGAACCGCTGAGGCGAGATGGGCAAGATTTGGTCCATATTATGCGATGTTTCCTTTTAAATTTGCATTCGATATTGTAAAAAAATATTCAAAAGAAGACGATTATATTGTTGATCCGTTTGCGGGAAGATATTCAAGCGTTTATGCGGGAGCCATATTAAAAAGAAACAGTTTAGGTATTGAAATTAATCCTGTCGGTTGGCTTTACGGAATTGCAAAAATTCATCCTGCGGACAAAAAAGACGTGGCAGGTAGATTATTTGAAATTTACCGTAAACGAAATTATTATAGCATAAATAAAATGCCTGAATTTTTTAGAATGTGTTATTGTGATGAAGTATTGAAATTTTTATTGACAGCAAGAAAGTGTCTTAATTGGGAAAAAAATAATGTAGATGCAACATTGATGTCAATTATTTTAGTTTATCTGCATGCAAAACTTGGTGAAGGTTTATCAAATCAAATGCGAATGACAAAATCAATGGGTATAAATTACGCTGTTGAATGGTGGAAAAAAAATAATATGACAAAACCGCCTGAAATAAATCCATATGAATTAATTATGAAAAAAATAAATTGGCGATATGAAAAAGGGAAACCAAATATCGCAGAAAGCAGAGTTATATTGGGTGATAGTATAAACGAATTAAAGATAATCGCATCAGAAAGCGATGCAAAGAAATTTTCGTTGCTTTTTACCTCTCCGCCTTATTATTCAATTACCGACTATTATGCTGACCAGTGGTTAAGACTTTGGCTTTTAGGCGGCGCAGAAAATGCTCAATCGCTTAAAGAAAAACATAAAGGAAGGTTTTCTAATAAACAAGAATATTACGACTTACTAGATAATGTTTTCGGGCTTTGCTCAAAAATAATGAAAGATAACAGCACTGTTTATGTTAGGACGGACAGAAGAGAATTTACATTAAATACAACAATAAACATTTTAAAGGAACATTTTCCTAATCACGAAATTAAAACTATTAAAAGAGAATTAAAGACTTATACAAAAACACAAACAAAGTTATTTGGCGATAAATCTATGAAACCTGGAGAAGTTGATATTATTCTGGAAAGTTAATTGTTTTATTCTTTAATGTTTTTCTTTTCAAATAATGCATATAATATCCGAATAAGCAATGATAGCAAAATGCTCTTCTATTAATTTAAGCATATCTTTGCCGTAATCCTAATTTTATATATACCGCAATCGTATCAAAAGTCAAATTAATGGCAGATAAGGAATTACTTCGGCACACATAACAATATAAACAATATAAAAACTTAACTATTTTTTAGATTTATTATAATTTTTTGTAGAAATTCATCAATTAACCTGTCTAAATATTGAAATTTCTGGGCAGGAAAATCATTTAATCCATTTATATGTATTTTATATCTTTTAATTTCTTTGGAATCACCGATATAAAAATCTTTGCCATCCCAAAGTAAAAAATCACCGCTATCTTTAGTGTAGTCAATATATTTAGAATCACGGATTAAATCCAATACATCTTTTATTTTTTCAAGTTTTGCATTGAATGCCAGAGATTGTTTGCGGTAATTTTCAGAATAGTTATCTGCTAATTTCTTTAATTCTTCAATCATTTCATCGAATTTTGTCATAAGGACATCCTTATTTAAAGTAAAATATTTAGTTATGCCGATGTTAATCATTTAAAAAAATCTTCGCTATTAATATTAAATCGTCGTAAAATCATTTGTATATAAGACGTCGGATAATCTTTATAATCCATCATTATTGGTAATTGTGGACCATTATAATCTTTATTTTTATTGTCACAATCAAATTTTTTAGTCAATATTACATATTTTTTTTCTTCATTTTTTATGCTTTCAATAACGCCAAATCTATTTAATTTTTTAATAAGATCTTCGTAACTAAAGGATTTAATATCTGAAACTTTAAACATAACATAGTTCAGCCTTGTTGAAAGATATAAAACCGTCTTGCTTATTGTCTATTTTATCTTTAATACTATTTAACTCTTTTAATTTTCTATAACTGCATTTTTTGGCATACAACCGCTTTTTCCAAAATTCTTTTGGAGCTGGAGTAAGTAAATTATCAAAATTATTATTTTTAATTGCAAAACCTATTTGCACCATCATTAAACTTATAAGTTCGTCAACTGCGTTTTTTGCAGATATAGGCGAAATACCCATCATATCAAATTCAAGAGAGTGAGCTATCCAGTCATGATTTTCCTTATAAATTAGAATATTTAGTTTTGGATGTTTTTTAAATAGACCCATAGTTATGCCTCCCCTTTTTTATTTTTTATATAAATAAATTTTTATAACGTTATTATATAATAAATTTTTATATTGTCAATATGCTTAAACTGTTTTATTTTGATATAA
>JAKACI010000262.1 GCA_021821565.1 bacterium
TGTTTTTATGACTTTAACCTCAAAAGGCTGTCCGCTAAGCAATGTAATAAAATTTGAAGTTGAAGAATCGCTAAAAAAACTTGAAGGAATAGAAAACGCAGAGGCGAATATAGTTTGGGAACCCGAATGGAATTATTCTATGATAAAACCTGAAATTTTAGAGAAATTACATAAGCATTAAAAATTAAAAATTACATTATTACATTATATGTTGCAGAAGGAGAAAAACTATGAATTCCGGCGATAGTTCCGTAAATATAGCTTTAAGACATATTAAAACAGGGTCTATTTTTTTAATATTGTTTTTTTATTATATGTTTATTGATTCAAATAATTTTTTGACTTATTTTTTTATGAATACGAAAATAATATCCTTAACTCATATTTTTACTTTAGGTTTTCTTTTAATGGTAATTATGGGAGCATCTTATATGCTATTGCCTGTTGCTCTCGGGGTTAAAATAGCTTTTGAAAAAACATTTTACTATGTTTATTATACTTATATTATTGCGCTTATAGTTTTTATTGCGGGAATGCATTATTTTAGCCCTGTCTTCATTGCATTAGGCGGTTGTTTATTATTTGCCTCGGTTATTATTTACAATATAAATATGATGATAAGCCTGAAAAAGATAAGAAAATGGGACTACACAAGTTTTGGAATCTTGTTTGCCTATATTTATCTTTTTATCGGACTTTCAATCGGCACATATATGGCACTCTCATTTTATTTTAATATAGTAGGAAAATATATTTTTGATTCTTTGATGAGCCATATTTATTTGATGTTCGCAGGTTTTGTCATTATGCTGTTTATTGCGATATCTTATCGTTTACTTCCAATGTTTTATATGACAAAAACGCCTAAAAATTTTATATGGTTAGCGGATTTCATACTATTAAATGCAGGAATTATTTTACTTGTAATTTCTTCAATTATAGACGGGTTTTATAATTTATTCGGATTAGGTTTGTTTTATGCAGGCAGCATTTTATTATCTGCCGGAATAATTGTATTTTGTTTTGAATTTTTTAATTTAATGAACGGCAGGATTAAGAAAAAATGGGATATTACAATTTTTTATCTGTATTTGGGTATTATTTTTTTATTGGCTGCAGTTTTTATGGGGAATTTAATATTATTTTTGCCCGAAAGAGCAATAGCTGAAAATCCGGGTATTTATTATGCTTTCGGATTTATCGGTTTATTTGGTTATGCAGGAATGGTCATAATCGGTTTTTTGCATAAAATATTTCCGTTTTTAATAAGTTTAAGAAAATTTGAAAAAGTAAAAAAAGGCGCTTATAAAGGATTAATAGGAAATATGCAAAAAAAATATATGCAATATATAGATTTAATATTATTTGCAGCGGCTGTTCCCGCTACATCATTTTCTTTACTTATTTTAGACATAAATCTCATAAAAATATCATCGGCATTATTAATAGCCGCTTCCGTAATATTTTTGATAAATTTATTTATTATGGAAAAAAGTTCTTGATTTATCTTATTTACCTTGTAGAGATTAATAAGCGGCTTTCGACGCCTGCATCCTATATAATATCTATTGGACGAGAATAACTTTGCAATCCCCGTCCTCTCACCCTCACCTTACAATAATATTAAACAAGTAAGAACGTGATCGCAAAGTTATAAATTTGATACAAAAAAATAAGTAATTAAGGCATTATTTGTATAAATAAAAAAATTAACGGCAATTAGCGGCCAGGTTCCATTTCGTATTTTTTAAGAAATTTTTTTGCCCAGATGAGTTTCGGATTATATTGCAAAGCTTTTTTTAGCGAAACAATGCTTAATGAAGGAAAACCGAGCCTATGAAGCGCGATCCCCATTTTACCCCATGCTTTTGCAAAATGAGGTTTTAAAATTATAGCTTTTTGAAAATGTTGGATTGCTGTCATATTATATCCGCCATGCATTGCACCTATGCCTTTTTTGTATTGAAAAGCAGCATTGTTTACATTAGTTTTCATAGCAAACGCATTGGATTGTATAAACAGATTAAGAGCTACAGCCGAAAATATTATTAAACAAGAAATTGCAATAATATTTTTCAATCTTAGAACCGTTGGATCCATAATTGATTACCTCCATTTATATTTACATTATTATATTATTCTTAAATTATACCTAATTATATTAATTATATTAGTTTATACTTATTATTTGTATTCAATTATATTGTATATTGTGCTTATTAGATTAATTTTTTATATATTATCTTAAATTATAATAAATGTCAAATGAACGTCTTCTTCAATCCTGCATTAGAAACTATCCAAAACTTTCTTTCTAATGTTAGACAAACATAGGATTCCCGCATGCATGGGAATGACACCTATTGGATTAGAAACTAAATACAGGCAAAGTCATTTTTGTGAAAGCAGGAATAAATATATAAAATAAATTTTCTATCGCAGGATTAGGAACTTTAATCATGATGTACATCTTAATCGGCAATTTTACGTCGTTTAATAAATAATATTAAGCATTTTGCTTA
>JAKACI010000263.1 GCA_021821565.1 bacterium
CCCAACTTCACAACTTTTATTGTTCTAAAATTATAACCCATTGATATTATTACATTTTATTTTTTATTTTGTAGTCCTCATAGACATTTTTGCTGCCCCATAAATATAGTAATATAAATATGTTGCCGGTAATTATAGTGAAGTTGGGATAAGATTTAATCTTATATATTATTATTTCTTTTCTAATATTTCTTTTCTAATATTTCTTTAAATAATTTTATTGTATTGTCGGTCATTAATTCAAGATTAAATTTTTCGAGAATGGTTTTTCTCGCTTCAATGCCGTATTTAAGTAATAAACTTTTGTCTTCTATAAGCTCAAGTACTTTATCTTTTATCGCTATCGCATCATCTATCTCAACAATATATCCGTTTTTTCCTTCTTCTACGACCTCAGGCATACCCCCTGCTTTAGAAACTATAACCGCTTTTTCCATTGACATAGCTTCAATCAGCGATAAAGGTAAACCTTCTTTCAGTGAAGGAAAAATTAAAATATCAAGTTCGTTTAAAAAAACGTCGATATTTTTATCAATAAAACCAATGAAATAAACATAATCATCGATATCGAGCTTAAGCGCCTGTTCCATTAAAATATCTTTTAAATTGCCTATACCTGCAATAAAAAATCTTACATTCTTTGTTTTTTGCAATATTAAATCTGCCGAATTCAAAAAAATATCTACGCCTTTTTCGTGTGAAAGTCTTGAAACCATACCTATATTAATAAGTTCTTCATTTATTATAATATCTTTTTTTTTATTATTAAGAGGATTAAATTTATCCGTGTCTATACCGTTGTAAATAATATGAAGTTTTTCTTCAGGAAAATTCTGCGATTTCAAATTTAAATACACTGCTTTTGAAACGCATATCACATTATTTGATAAATTATATTGTTTTTTTTTATTAATTCCATGAGCCACGGCAACAGTTTTTACTCTCGTTATACCGCCGGCAACCGCCCCCATAAAATTAGCCTTTGAAAGATTTGTATGTATTATATCAATATTATATTTTTCTATAAATTTAACTATTTTTAGAATAGAAAGAAAATTAAATTTACATCCTGCATTTATAATATCGTAAGACAAATTATTATTATCTAGCATCCCTTTGAATTCTTCATTGTTCCCTGTAATTATATAAACTTCATGTCCTTTTTCAATTAATTTTTTTGAAAGATTCACGACATAGTTTTCTGCTCCGCCGATATTGGTAGAAGTGATAATTTCTAATATTTTCATATTATATTTTTATTTTATTATATTTTTAAATTATCTTCTGTAATAATACTTTTATTTTTATTACGGCATTTCTTGATTCATTTATTGAATCTTTGACTATGCGGTATATGAACATTTTAAAAATTTGTTTAATGCCTTTTTTCTGCTCCATGAAATTTTTAAAATCGTCGACATTCCAATCCTGAGCAGCAGCTAATTTTCTAAAAGGTTCAGGGTGAAAACCGAGATTATTTTTATCTATTCTTTCTAACCAGTTAATATTAGAATATATATATTCATCTACTCGAGGGTCAAAATTAGAAACCCAATTTTTAAAAAAATTTAATATTTTTCCGTTATATAATTTTTCCATAGCTTTTTCTTTTTTGTACATACTTGCAGGATTTTTGGCTCTGCCGTAATGATACATTGTTACCGAATCTAATAAAATTGCATTTCCGTTTTCAATATGAATTTTATTGCCTTTAATATCTTTAAAACCCATTGCATCCCCCCATGATACAACGGTTCCGTCATTTCTTATAACGCGCACTTCTTTATCATAAAAAAACTTTTTTTCTGATTTTTTAGCATAAGAAAAATAGCCTCGGAAAAAATGAATGTAATTAAATTCAAAGCCCTTAATTTCTTTATTGTCAATATTTTCTTCAAGGATTTTTATTATTTTAGAATAATCTTTTTCATGAATACCTTCGTCGCATTGAATATATAAACCGTAATCTCCGGTTATACGACTTATTGCGATGTTAGTTTTTTCAGACATTATTGAGCCTTTTTTCTCAATTAATTTCCAATCGGAATTAATTAATTTAATTTTTGGTTCTTTTGATTGCAGCTCTATTAACTTTTCTCCCGTTTCGTCATCGCTATCGCAAACTACAACAATGAATTCATCGCATATAGGAAGAGCCGACTGTATAGATTCTATAAACGGATAGCCCATCAATATACCGTTTCTAATAAATGTAAAACCGGATAATCTCATATTGTTATATTTTAATAACTTAATAGCTTTATAGCTTTATAATCTCAAATTGTTATGTTTTTATTATTTTATATGTATTATTTTATATGTATTATTTTTATATTTTTATGTGTATTATTTTTTTTATTATTTTTATATATACTATCTTATATTTATCTTATATATATTTTTTTATATTTTTAATTCTTTCATTGCATCTGTTAAATCATATAATTCAATATTGCCCATACAATCGGGATAATCATTTTTTAAAAAAACTTTCTTTATCACAGGTATT
>JAKACI010000017.1 GCA_021821565.1 bacterium
AGCATCGTTCGCCTGAGATTTAAAAAGTTCCTTTATTGCATTTTTATAATTTATTGAATTTTGCATTTCAGGAAATTTTATTTTTAAATCGTTAATTTTATTGCTTAAAAAAAGCATTCGTTTATGCAATAGATTTGATTCGGGATAATGAATAAAAAAATTATGCCATATTCCTCCGGCTAATACAGCATAGGGATACTTTTCTTTTGTATAATCGTATTTAAATCTTTTTTCAACGGGCAAAGTCCATTCACCCATCTCTCTATAGCTTGACAAAGGTAAATAAACAGGCTGTCTGATAGGAATTTCATCAATTAATTCAGAGGGCAATTTCATTTTAATATTATTAGAAGGATCGCCTAAAATAGTTAAAAATTTATTGAGCCATCCATTGCCGCCTATACCGTCAAACTTATCTTCGCTATTAAAAGCCTTACCGTAAACCCACTCAAACGTATTCGGCCAGCTTCCCATTTTTTCACCGTCGTCAACCATAACGGAAAGATTAGATAATCTTTCATTCATATATAAAATTTCACGCACTGATTCTTCAGGGTTAGCAAACGGCAATTTATATCTTAATCTTTCATGAATAGGAAATAGATTGAAATATTTTCCGTTATATTCCGTTATAAAAATTTTATCTATATCGTTTGAATCAATGCCCGATTGGAAAAATTGAGAATCGTCTAAAAAAGCGTAATTTATGCCTGCTTCATTAAGCGAATCAATGATATCCGGCTGCCATATCCTTTCTGTAATCCATGCGCCTTCAGGATAAACACCGAAATATTTTTTGACGGCTTCATTGAGCATTTCAAGCTGTTTAATTCTATCGTGTCGGGGAATTGAAGCCAATACGGGTTCATAATAGCCTCCGCCGAGCATTTCTACTTTATGTTCAGATACGCCTTCTCTTATAATTTCTATTAATTCAGGGTCATTTTTAACAATCCATTCAAGCAGATATCCCGATATATGCAGACAAAATTTGCAAGAATCATATTTTAAAAGAGTTCTTATAAGCGGGCTATAAGATTTATTATGCACTTCTTTAAATACGCCTTCAAAATTGCCAATCGGCTGATGACAATGAAAACCCAATAAAAAATTAACCATTTATGATTTTCCTCTCTTCATATTTCCGCCCATCTCAGCGCTATTTATGTTTGAAGTAATTTTTGAAGTAATTTTTGAAGTAATTTTTGAAGTAATTTTTGAAGTAACTGCTGAAGTAACTGCTGAAGTAACTGCTGAAGTAACTAAAGTATCATCTAAAATAGCAGGCGGTTTTTTATCCATCAGAATGTAAATACTTTTTAAATGCTGCCTGAAAACTTTTTCCATCATTGATTGAGACAACAGCGGATTATCTTCTCCGAGCCACCAGAACCAATCAGATCCTTCGCTTTTTAATATTTGTTCTTCAACATTTTTAATTTTAATTTCATCTTTAATTTGTTTTTTCCATTTTAAAAATTCTTGTTTTGCATTTGCAAGCAGCACCCATGCCAAATTTTTTTGCTGTCCTCCTATCCACATCTGTAAATTTCCTTGAACCCACGAACCCGGATAAATATTGTCTAAAGTTAAATATTCTTCAGTTTCAAAAGCATCTTTAAGAGTCATCGGATTAATTTCATGTGCTTGGGTAAGCAATTCATATAAATCTTTTAAAAAATAGAACCCATTTTCAAAATAATATTCCCATGCGTTTTCGCCGTCCATAATTATAGAAACAATAGCGTTTTTATCTATTTTATCAATTTCTTTTATCTTATTTATAAAATTATTTGCGGCATCGTCGCCTCTCCATTTAGAATAAGTAAAACCGATAAGATCCGATAATCCAGAATCTCTGAATATTATTTTAATAGATGAATTTTTCCACTTGTAAATTTTATAAAGAGGAATTACATTGCGCCCTTCTAAAGAAATAGGCTTATGAATATCTACGCCTAAGGAATTGCTTAAAACTTCTTCACCGCTTGCGCAAAAATTAATTTTCTCTTCCGCAAATAAATTAAGCGTCTCGGCTGATATAGCGCCTTCTGAAGGCCATACGGCTTTTATATTAAAAAAAGGTTCCTCATACCAATAATTATTAATTCTTTTAATGTTTTCTTTCGCGCTTTCTAATCCTTCGGGGTATTCATGAAATTCAACGGGTTCGTATTGTATTCCCGTAATTTGAGCGATAATACTTCCTGCATTAATATCAAGCAAAAGCGGTATAATAGGATGATAATAAGGCGTGAGCGTAACCTGGTATTCGCCTTTCTTCTTTTTAGACAGTTCAGCTAACAAAGTTTTATCTATTAAATCAGGATAATCAGGCTGCCAGGAAGGAATTTCCGCTCCTTTTATATAAGGCTGTCCATATAACGATAATCCGTATTTTAGCCATTTAGATATTCTTCTTAACAAAAGTATTCTGTCGTTATAAGTATATTTATATCCCTTATTTATCAATTGCTTTATTACAGGGTCATACCGCTTGATCCATTCTCCACACCAGGCAAGATGAAACCACACCGTTAAATCAAAATAATACGAATCGTTTAAATAATGTAGATTGTTATCCTCTAAAGAAATATTGACCAATTGCTTGTAAGGTTCAAATCTTTCAATCATTCTTTCTTCATTTGCCCATTTATAATATTTTACAATCCATTGCCGCCATTCATCTGTGAGCGTATTGATAACTAAAGGCTTAAGAAATCGGTCAGGAAGGATATTTTCAGCTTTCAGATGGTCTTCTTCGCTTAGAGCTAATTCTAATTTTAAATTATATTCCTGCCATTGATCAATTAACACCGGCGTTATATTTATATTGGCTTTCATGCCCTCTGCCGACATAATATTAAGCGGCATATCAATATAGTCTTTCATAACATGGAGATAAACCCATGGAAGCATAAACTCGTTTTCATGAGTTCTGTAATCAGGCTGGTGCATATGCCACCATAAAATTAAGTTCATTAATTAATTGTCCTCATTTATTTAAGTAACCTCATTTATTTAAGTAACCTCATTTATTTAAGTAACCTCACCGTAAGCTAAAAGCTAACTTCAACTTTATACATAAACTGCCCGCCGATAAATGGAAAGGAGTAAACCTTTAACTTTCTATAGAGCTATAAAAAAACCTCCTGATAAAATAACCACCGAGGAGGTTAACTAATATGGAACAAAAGTATCCGATTTATTAGTATAACAAAAGAAAAGTATCCGATTTATTTTTTATTTTTATTTATTTTTATAAAAACATCTGAAAGATACATCGCTTACTTAAATGTATCTTTAAAATAAAGAAAAACAAACTGGCGTCATTCCTGTGCAGACAGGTACGGTTTAAAGCCGTCGGCATTTAGACTGTTCATCTAATCTTTTTAAAACGTTAAAGCACTTTTAATAATTTCTATCGGCAATTTTGGGTATATTCTATATTTATTAATATAATTCAGCATATATCTTTTCCGTACAGTTTTTTTGCATCAATCCATGGAAATATATTGTCTTTATATGATATGTCTTCAAACCATTTTTTGTCAAATGACTCGGCTCCTATCGCTATAGATATGCATTTTCTTGCTCTTACCAAGTGAGCTTTAACGCGTCTTTCGGCATAGCTGACAGCCTGCCCAGTAGAAAGCAGAAATGTCCAATCGCTTGATTCGGCAAGCATCAATTCTCTTGCAGCCTGATTAAGCGCATCATTATAAATTACCTCATTATACCTATTTTTACATATATCAATCAATTCAATAGCTATGTCCGATAAAAATTGCTGAATTTCGTCATTTTTGCCGTTAAGCCAGACTTCGCCATAGCCTCCGCCGCCCCATGTAGAAGTGGCAGGCTGGGCAATCCATGTTTTTTCTTCGGGACTGTAAAGTATGCCGTTTTTTGATTTTACATTAGAAAGCGCTTCTTTTGATATATCCTCTGCAGCGGCAGATTCTACACTGCTGTTTTTGTTCAGCTGTCTGAAAACGGACTCTAACCACCATGTACCTTCAAACCACCAGTGACCGAATAATTCGGCATCATACATAGAAACGATTACAGGTGGCTCTCCTATTGTATTTTTTAAATAGTTTCCCTGCAATGCCCTGTTATATACAAACTGCTCCGCATGTTCAGAAGCTTTTCTTTTTGCGGCGCCGGGTCTATAAGCTTCTTTGTAATTTCCCGTTCCTGTAATCGCATAATATTTTAACCCTGTAAATGTCTTAATGCTTCCATGTCTTAACGGAATAAGATGCGGCAAATCAAGGTCAAATCCGACATCTCTGTAAAATTCCCTGTAAATCGGAGCTCCCGGGTAGCCTTCTTTGCTAGACCAGACCTGCCTGGAACTTTCAGGATCCCTGCCGAAAGCTACGACTCCGAAAGGTGTAACTACAGGCGAAAAACATCCGTTTGGCGGTTCAGGGTAAGCCATTTCTATTCCATGCTGATCTAAAAAAGTATAAAATATACCGTATCTATTTAAAATAGCATCAAATCCTGACGTATATCCGCATTCAGGCAGCCAAATCCCAGAAGGTTTAATCCCAAGCAATTTTTCATGAGTTTCAATTCCCACTTGTATTTGAGCGGCAATAGTTTCAGGCTCTCCTATCATAAATAATAAAAAACCGTGGGTTGCAGCCGACGTTATTATATTTATATGCCCTAATTTATTATGTTTTAATAATTCGTTAATTATATATTGACCGCCGCTGCTATTAAGTTTGTCTGCCAAGTTTTTATATCTTTCTCTATAAAATAATGTTACGGGATGAAATTCCGGATCTGTTTGTGTTCTGAATGCTTCTTGGTCAAGAACTTTAACCCTGGCATCTACATAATTAATTAATCTCTCCGACAGCAGCGGATCAGCCATCATCGTTAAAAGAGTGGGGGTTAAAGAAATAGTTAAATTATAATCTATATTATCTCTTTCAAGATTGTCAAATGCTTCCAATAAGGGTAAATAAGTTTCGGTTGCCGCTTCAAAATACCATTCTTCTTCTAAATATTTAGACATTTCAGGATGTCTTACAAAAGGAAGGTGAAAATGCAGAACGGGAATCCATTTAGATTTTTCTGTATTCATAGTAAAATTGTCTCACTCCTGAATAATAAATTAATATTGTAAAATTATTGCTGCAAAATTATTTGACTCTATAATAATACAAGTTTATTATTTACTTATTTCTTCCGTAAAATCCGCTTCCCGATGAAGTAAAAACAGCATTATTTCCTGCAGACAAACCTTCTGTAGCACCTATTAGAGATATTTTATTATTTAATAATTTTTTTGAATACTTTTTCGGCGGAGACTTGAATAAACACTTAGGAGGCCAGACAGGAGTTCTGGCAATAAATATAAACTCATTTTTTTCCGTAATATAACCTATTTCCGCCCAAACCCTCGATAATTCAAACTCTTTAGAAAGAATTATATATTTATCTCCTGCAATAAAATCTAATGATTCATACCAGAGCATATTATCGTCGGCATAAACTCTCAATAGAGGTTTTATGTTATTTAAATCAGGTTTATATCTTAATCTCCAGACAACTTTTCTTACCCGAGGTTTTTGAAAATAAATTCTTATCCAGCTTGACTTATTAATCTCAATAGGAATTCCGTGTTCAAGAACAGGAGCCTCATCTTTAGGACTCAGCGAACTCCAGCTTAAAGAAATTAAGCTAATTTCCGAATGAATATCCGTTAAACTGCCTTCTGCAGGTATTCGGCTTTCATTTTCTTTTTTATTTATTATATTTATATCATTTACATGAGTTTCTTTAGATTTAATCTGTGTTTTTACAACAATTTCGTCTGATTCATTTTCGCGTTTATTTTTTTGTTTATAAATGTTTTCTGGTATTTTGTTTTCATTACTTTGCCCTGACGTACTTTTAGCAATTTCAGATTTATTATTTTTTTGTTTATATTCGCTTTCTTTTGCCTCAGGTTTAATTTGCTTCTCATGCTCAGCACCGCTTTTGACTATTCCGGATTTTAGATTATTCCGCTGCGATTGTTGTGCATTTTCTGTTTTATTTGATTTTAGCTTATTTATTTTATTTACACTAATATCCTTAAAAAAATTTTTTTCTATAAAATCATTTAATTCTTTTACAAAATCTGCCGCTAAATTACTCTTGACAGTTTTATGCGACACAAAATTATAATTAAAAATTTCTATTTCAAAATATTTCCTTTTTTTTTCTTCTTTTTCGTAAGCTTCGTTTAATATATAGTTAAAAATATTTAAACCGTAATCAGATTCTATTGTCCTGCATAATTTATCAAATCTTTCAAGTAAAATATTATTTTCTAATTCATGGATTTTTTCATTTTTAATAAAAAAAATACCTTCCACGGAGGGATTGAAGGTTTTTGAAATTTTTCTTTTATTATAATGCCTGCTGTCTTCATCGGCGCTATTATGCAATTTATTAAGAATAGAGGAATACTTTTGCTTGTCTTTAAATTTAGAATATATATTCTTCTTTTTTTTTATATTAAAATCTTCAATGACTTTATAATCAAAAATTAAAAAAATATTCCCTTTTGCTTTATAAATATTCATTTTTGCGTCCTTATTAATTAAGATTTAGTGAAATTTTTATTTCTTATCTTTTTAAGCATTTAACAAGTGTTTATTTTATCGCTTTTCTTGCCATAAAACTCATAAACAGCCTGCGTATCTGCCTTTATACAGGGTATAAGAAGGAATGGCTAACTTGAAAATATAAATATAATCTTAATAAAATGAATAATTAAACAATTCAAAGTCATTCCAGCAAAATGGAAATCCATAAAATAAATTTTTATGGGAGAATTAAGGTTATATAGTATTATATAACTAATATATCTTAAAATATATCTTAAAAAAATAAATTTTCAATTTTTGTTAAATTAAATTTTTCTAATAAATAAATAATTGATATATTTTTTAGTATTATATCTTAATTATATTTTATATATCTTATATATCTTAATTATATCTTAAAAAAATAAATTTTCAATTTTTGTTAAATTAAATTTTTCTAAGATTACTATAAGATTAATAACTTAAATCACCGTTAGAAATTTATTTTTTAGTTTCTATCTATATGGATGAGCCGTCTAAATGCCGACGGCTTTAAAGCGTACCTGCCTGTGCAGGAATGACTTTGCGGGTATTTAACTTTTCACCCGATGGGTGTCATTCCCGCGAAAGCGGGAATCTATCACTGCTTACCATTGATAGTTTTTATAGAAGAATCATAAGGTTTTTCTTAATTTGACTTAAAATTAAAATAAATATATAATTAAACATTATGGGGATTATAGCAAAATTATTTTTTACCGTTTTAATTTATATATTCGTAGAAGTATATATATTTGTTGAAGTTACATTTATAATAGGATTTTTTTACGCATTTTTGTTATTAGCAGGTTTCAGCATTATCGGTTATATAATATCAAAAAAAATTAAGAGCAATTCGTTTAAAAATGCACTGAGCGATTTTTATAACGTCAAATCTCCTTCAAAAAATATATTAAAAACGGCATCTTTTTTTATAGCAGGAATTTTATTTTTAATACCGGGCTTTTTAACCGATGCTATCGCTATTTTATTTTTAATACCTTTTTTAAATTATTTTTTACTTTTTTTGATATTTAAATATATCAAAAATAAATTTAAAGGTTCTTTTAGTCATTACAGTGCAAACGGTAATTCCGATTCGGAAGAACTTAAAAAAAAATTTATTATATTCAAGAAATTTTAATTTAATTTTTTAATAATTCAAATTTTCACAAATGCAAAGATTTCTCCTAAAATCAAAAATACACAGGGTTAAGATTACCGATGCGAATCTTGGTTACGAAGGGTCAATTTCAATAGACGAAAAACTAATGGAAGAAGCTTATATATTGCCATATGAAAAAGTGAGCATCTGGGATGTAAATAACGGGAACAGATTTGACACATATGCTATCGTAGCGCCTAAAAATTCTGGAAATATAATAGTAAACGGCGCTGCATCCCGACTCGTGCAAATAAATGACATAATTATTATTGCAACTTTTGCTTTATATGATGATAAAGAGGCAAATTCATTTAAACCAAAACTAGTTTATGTAAATGAAAAAAATCGCATCATCAAAAAAATTAAGTAATTTATATTATATTAATTATTAATATTATTAATATAATAGATTAATGTAATAGATAGATAGATATGGCAAATAATATATGGACCAATGCGTTATTGCTCTTGACCTTGGAACAACGGGAAATAGAAGCATAGCTTTTGATAAAAAAGGTAAAATTATTTTTAATTTTTATTATGAATTTCCTCAGATTTTTCCTGCCCCTGCATGGGTAGAACAAGATCCGTTTGATATTTTAAATACGGCGCTTAAATCTTTGCATAAAACAATATCATTTTGTAAAAGCAAAAACTATGATATTTTATCAATCGGAATAACTAATCAAAGAGAAACTTCAATTTTATGGAATAAAAAAACAGGCAAACCTGTTTATAACGCTATTGTCTGGCAATGCCGCAGAACAGAAAATATTTGCGAAAACTTAAAAAACTATTCGGAACTCATTAAAGAAAAAACAGGTTTATTTTTAGATCCTTATTTTTCTGCTACAAAAATAAAATGGATTATTGATAATGTTGCAGGCGTCAAAGAATCTATCCTGAAAGATGAAATTTTATTCGGAACGGTTGATTCATGGATTTTATGGAATTTAACGGAAGAAAAAAATCATTTTACGGATACTTCAAATGCGTCGCGGACATTATTATATAATATAAATACATTAAAATATGACAATGAATTACTTAATATTTTCAAAATACCGGAAAATATTCTGCCTGAAGTAAAAAGCAGCAGCAGTATCTTTGGGTTTTTGAATCCTAAATATTTAAAAGGAAATTTTACTAAAAGAATACCCATAATAGGAATTCTTGGAGACCAGCAGGCATCCCTGTTTGCGCATGCATCTTTTGACGGCGGAATAGTAAAAAATACATACGGAACAGGATTATTTGTAATGGCGCAATCCGGAAAGCAGCCTTTTAAATCCGATAAATTAGTCTCAACAATTGCATGGACTATTAAAAATGAGACTTATTACGCGGTTGAAGGAAGCATTTTTACGGGAGGAGCGTTGATTAATTGGCTGAAGGACGGTCTAAAAATTATAAAATCATATTCTGAAACCGATAAATCGGCTAAAAAATTAAATTCCAACGAGGGGGTTTACTTTGTGCCTGCACTATCCGGGCTGGGGGCTCCATACTGGAATAGCAGCGCGAGAGGAATGATTATAGGCATAACGGGTAAAACTACAAAAGAAAATATTATCAGAGCTGCGTTAGAATCATTAGCTTATTCTACCAAAGACGTTGTTAACGAATTATTTAATATGCCTTATAAATTAAGAGTCGACGGTAAAGCAAGCGAAAATAATTTTTTAATGCAGTTTCAATCGGATATTCTCGGAATCCCCGTAGAGCGGACGAATATTTCAGAAATGACCGCGTTCGGCATAGCCGGTTTTTCAGGCATATATTCCGGATTATGGTCTATAGAAGAATACTTAAAACTATACAAAATAAAAAAAGTATTCACTCCAAAAATGAGCGAAAACGAAAGAAAATTGCATTACGATAAATGGAAACAGGCGGTATCAAAAACTTTGTATTGGTCAAATTAATCAAAATAATATAATAATATGAATAATTCATCAAATTTAAATCTTGCGATAGAATCAAGCTGCGATGATTTTTCTTGTTCAATTCTTAAAAAAGACGATTCAAAAATTAATATAATTTCAAATGTCGTATATTCTCAGGATTTTATACATGGAATTTACGGAGGAGTAGTTCCTGAATTAGCTTCAAGAAATCATATAAAAAGCGCTATTCCAGCCGTCAATATCGCATTGTCAAAAGCAAATATAAAATTAAAAGAAATAAGTTTAATATCTGCTACTTCCGGACCAGGTCTTGCAGGGTCATTACTTGTCGGACTTATGACGGCTAAAACTTTAAGCTATGCTCTTAAAATTCCTATTGCTGCGGTAAATCATATTGAAGGACATATATTTAGTCCTTTTTTGAATATTAATATTGAAGAGGTTTTTCCTTTTATAGCGCTTGTTATATCCGGAGGACATTCTCATATTTATATCGTAAAATCCCATGAAGATATAAAGCTGATTGGCAAAACAAGGGACGACGCATGCGGAGAAGCATTTGACAAAATATCAAATTTTTTAAATTATGGATATCCAGGCGGCAAAATTATTGATGAGTTAGCCGAAAAAGGCAGCATTAACGCTTTTAATTTCTCTATGCCTATGGAACATTCAGGTAATTTTGATTTAAGTTTTAGCGGGTTAAAAACACAGGTAATATCAGAAATTAACAAGTTAGCCGGTCCAAAACATTTGCAAAAAGAAACCGTCTTTGATATCTTTGCATGCCTGAGAGAAACAATCGCAAAAATTTTATATAAAAAAGTTATGTCGGTATGCGAATATACCGGAATAAAAGATGTTTCGGTTTCAGGAGGGGTTTCGGCAAATTCTAGGATAAGAAGCATTTTTCTTGAAAGCAGTAAATTAAATGTTTTTTTTCCTGAACCTGCTTATAGCACAGATAATGCAGCTATGATAGGATATACGGGCTATTTTAAAAAACCTGTTGATCCGATTATTAATAAAGAAATATTCTATGATATAAATGCAGAACCATCCTGGGAACTGTAAATTTATTTAATATTTTAATTTAATATTTAACAGTATTTAACAATGAATGAATAAGCAAGCAATAAAAATTAAAATAAAATAAATAAAGATTAATACATTTAATATAAATAAAGATGGATAATAATAAAAAAGTTAAATTCGGTCAAAATTTTTTAATAAATAAAGAAATTGCAAAAAATATAGTAAAATCTTGCAATTTTACAGAAAATGATAATGTCGTCGAAATAGGACCGGGGGAAGGAATTTTAACAGATTTATTGGCAGATAAAGTTAAAACTTTAACAATAATTGAAATAGACCCTTTTTATTTGTCTTATGTTGAAGGAAAGCTATTCTTAAATAATAACAACAATAAGCTTAAAAAAAATGATACCGCAAAATTGATAAATATAGACGCTTTACAATTTAATTTCATAGAACTTTCTAATACTTTGAATTCAAAATTAAGATTAATTTCAAATCTCCCTTATGAAATTTCAAGTCCTGTAATAGAAAAATTTATTAAGGAAAAAGAGGCTTTTTCGGACTTTACCTTAATGTTTCAAAAAGAGTTTGCAGAAAGACTGCTTGCAAAAAGCGATGAATCCGCAAGAAGCGCTTTTAGCGTTATTGTTGAGGCAAATTTTGAAATTGAATTATTATTTAATGTTTTTAAAGAAAATTTTAATCCGCAGCCTAAAATTGATTCATCGGTAATCAGAATGACTCCTTTAGATTTTAATAAATTTGAGGATTTAAAAGACTCCGAAAATATAAAATGGGCTGCAAACTCTCCTTATTTTAGTTATCTGGTTCATCAGCTGTTTAAATTAAGAAGAAAAAAATTAAGAAATTCAATATATGCGTCTTTTCAAGGTATTCCTCCAGATATAAAAGCAAAAATATATGAAGATTCAAATATAGATTTAGACAAAAGACCTCAGTCTTTAACTCTGTATGAATTTATTATAATTGCAATAAAATATAAAAATTATCTTGGTTTAGAATGACACAGTACACACATATATAGCCAAACAGCTAAATAAAAGTATATAAAATTACCCCGCTTTAAAATGACGGACAAACATTAATGGGATAGTCTAAAAAGTGTATTTATATAATTTTGACAAGAATGTACTAAGAATAAATTCTAAATTTATTTTAACCAATTTAAATCTACCGGCTCCTTTTTTGTTAAAAGATGCCATGTTATCGGTAGATATAAATACAGGTAAAATCATATCTGCGGATAAGAACAAAAATTATCCCAAAGCTATCGGCGCTAATAATAATACTTACAATTATTCAACGCTGATTATACCGGGATTAATAAATGCCCATATCCATACGGAACTAACTATGGCATCGGATAAAAATACCCCGCATATTTTTTCGAAATGGGTAATTTCTTTGATTAAAAGACGGACTAATTTATCTGATAAAGAAATAACGGATATACGTCAAAAAGCATATAATACATCCATAAAAGCGGGCGTAACCGCAATAGGTGACATTGTGCCTATTCCCCAATTTAATAAATATATATCGGATTATAAAAAATTTAATGAAATTAATTGCGGCGCTTCCGATTTCAGCAGAACACATCATAAGGATAAAATTTTAAAATACACTGAACCAGATGTTGTCTGCAGTGTTGCCGACTGCGGCAGAACAGACAATGATATTTTATCAACGGGCGTTCCGAGAGTAAAAGCATATATAGAGATAACAGGCTTAGATCCTTCTTTATCGGATGTCAAAATAAAAGAATTGAAAGATACATTAGATGATATTATTAGAAATGATACTGCTATCAATAATTTTAAAAAATTTATCTCAATAGGCATATCTCCCCATTCAATATATTCCGTTTCCCCTGCGCTTTTTAAAATATTATCCGAAAAAAATAAACAATGGGGTTTAAATTTAACTATTCATACATCTGAGCATAAATCGGAAATTAAATTTTTATCGGAAGGCAAAGGCGATATATCTGAAAATTTATTGGCGGCTTTAAACTTAAAAGAATTTAATAACCCTTCCGAAAAATACGGAATAAAATATTCGACCCCCGTTCAATATTTAAAATCTGTCGGAATTTTATCGCCGAAAACATCATTAATTCATGCTAACGAAGTAAACGGCTGTGATATTAAAATAATCAAAGATTCAAAATCGTCTATTATTCATTGTCCGCGAAGCAATAGTTTTTTTAAATCAAGCAAACTTCCGTTAAGAAAAATATTGGATAATAATATAATTGCAGGATTGGGAACCGACAGCCTGTATTCTAACGATTCAATAAGCATTCTTGATGAATTAAAATATGCAAGAAAAATTCATAATAATTTACAAATAAACAGAGAAAATATAAAATATAAGAATAATAATTTTTTAAACAACAATAAAAACTTAATCAATTACGGCGTTTCTTCTAAAGAATTATTTGAAATGGCGACTAAAAATAATGCTAAAATATTAAATATTCCATTTATAACAGGAACATTAGAAAAAGATTCTTATGCCGATT
>JAKACI010000018.1 GCA_021821565.1 bacterium
AATTTATTAATAATATTAAATATATATATTGCTATTTAAACAAAACTTTAATATTTAAATAATAAATTTGAAATAAAACTGACATAATATTGTAATATTTAAATGATATAAATTTATATTATGAAAATAAAAAATAAAAAATAAAAGTAGGATTAAATTTATTTAAATATAAAATAATTAGATTTATGCATAGTCAAATAATTTTACGGGTGTGTTGAAACTGCTAATAGTTAAAAAAATATTTTTAATATTTTTTTTAATATTTCAAACAATTATACAGATACAAATAAAAGCATACCTTAATTTTTAATTATAAAAAAACCTTTTAAATACAATTAATTATAAATTAAATAAATATAAGAGAAATTTAAACGGGAGGGTAAAAAAAATGAAGATAAATGATTTTTACAACAGTGTTGCAATTCGATTAGAATCAGGAATTATTTCAGGGTTATTTGAAGAACAATTATTTAACAAGTTAAACCGCTATATTTATTTTATATTTTTTTTAAAAGAGTCTATTATTAATATTATTAGAAAAAAAAATAGAAATAATATTAATAATTATGAGAATATTAATATTAAGATTCATATTAATAACAATAGCAATAACAATATGTTTTATCAAATATTTCAAATTAAACAAAAAAATATTTTTTTTAATTATTGTTATAAATTTAAAAAAATATATTTGCCGATATTATTATTTTCAGTTTCAATTTTTTCAATCGCTTCTCCCGCTTATTCTTATATAAATTTAAATCAAGGTTCTCTGGGTATAGGCGCTTCGGGAATATTAAACGAGGCTACAACATGGATTTGCTACAGGTTAGCCCCTGCCACATTAACGTTAGGTCTAATTAAAGGGTTTTACGATATAAAACAGCATAAACCTGATGCAGCAAGAAAAGCTTTTATAACTGCAGCTGCAGGAACAGGAGTTATGCTTGCTCCTACAATTACAGGCGCAGTTCTCGGTATTGTTCAAAATGCCGGAGGCGCAGCTAACGGCGTTACTATAGGTTCAGGAAACGGTTCAACAACGGTAGGACAGCCTTAATCTTAATCTTAATATAAAATAAATCAGGTTTAAATATAAATATATTATTTTCGCTCTTTATATAATCTTTTAATTACTATGATTTAAATTGTAAATTTTAAATATAAAAAAATATATATGTTAAGTATTCTAAAAACTATATAAATTTTATTAAAACAGTAGAATATATGGCATTAGAATATATATAAAATTGGTTTAAATTATATAAATATAAAAAAATATATATATTTAGTATTCTAAAAAATTAAATTATTAATATAAAAATTATAATTAAATAAATAATTAAATAAAATGGGATTCACTAATTTTAAAATACACAGAGGAATTCATGAAAAAGTTACAAAATTAGGTTTAGAGCTTTACGATTGGGGACTATATATTTTTCTTACGATGTTCATAATATTATTATTCAAAAAAGAAGTTTTGATAGCTATTTTATTAGATCTGTTAATTTTTATTTTTTTAAAAAAATACAAAAAGGGGAAACCTGATTTTTATACAACCACGCTGATTAATTACTTTTTTATAACAAAAAAATTATTTGTTTTGGAGCCGCATCGCGATATTGTAGAGTTAAAAAATAATATTGAAAGTTATTATATATCAAATAAATATTATGAATAAAATAAAATTAATTAATAAATAAATAAATAAATAAATAAATAAAACGCAAGTTATAACAATTATAATTCATCAAATGACGTATCTACAATGATTTAGATTTAAATGATACTAAACAAACGTATAATTGAATATAATAATTAAAATTAACTAAAATTAACTAAATGCCATGATTGCTACAATTTGAGTTTAAATAATACGAAACTTACAATGAAATATAACAATTAAAATTAACTAAAATTAACTATCTGATATGTTTGCAAATACGGTTTTAAAAAAACAAAATCAATATGAGTCTTTAAATAACTATATAAACCTATTGAGTATATTTAAAGATATTATTATAGGCATAGACGGGTCGCTGACTATAGGATTCGCAGTACGAGGATTCGATTATTTTATGGCAAACGACGAAATAATTAACGATGCCGCTTATATAAACGATATTTTGTTAAATTTATTAAGTGAAGACATTTCGCTTCAATGGGTGTACAAAATATCCGATTCCGATAAAGATTTTATATCAAATTATACAAAAAGTTCAAATCCTCCTGAAAAATATTTATATATAAAAGAAAAAAAGATTAAATCTTTAAATGCGGATTTAATTAAAAAAATAGATATATTTCTTTTTTGCACAATGTCGGGCTTTAAACCGTGGAAAATTAATAATATAAATTTATTTTCAAAATTATCTCAATTTGCCTCTAATCTGCTAACAATTAAACCAAAGGACGCGCTTAATAAAAATTCAAGAGAGAAAGCAAAAAAAGAGTTTGACTATATGCTGAAAAAGATTGAAAACATTGAAAATAATTTAAGCTTTTTTTCTTCAAGGTTAAACATAAAAATAAGACGAATGTTAAATCAGGAATTGGTTGATTATTTTTACAATGAACTCAATCCGGAAAGATCGCAATATGTAAAAGCTCCATTTTATAGTAACATACTAACCGAAGCTGCGTATAGAAGTTCTTTAATATTTTCGCCTGCAGAAATAAACAGAGATTATTTTTATATTGACGGATATTATTTTAAATTTATTAATATGCACCGCCTTCCTTCGCAGACAGATTCATTCGGCATCACAAAAATATTAAATTTAGAATCTAACGATATTAAAAACTTTTTTCCTTTTGATATTCAAGTTGCCTTTAATATACCGGAACAGGAAAAAATAATTAATAAAATTCAATCGGAAAGAAATATTAAAGCAAGTTTAACGGATGCCGTCAACGGCGGTTATGTTGACCATAAAGGGACCAATATTACATCTCAGATGGATGAATTCTTGGCAGAAATATCTAAACTTCAAAAAAAAGCCGTAAATATGTCGTTCTGCATCAGAATAAAATCTAAAAATTTAAAAGAGCTGGATTATATGTCTTTGAAAATTTTGCAATCATTTAAAGATTTTAATTTTATGGAAGGAATAACAGACAACATGGAACATCATAATTTATTTTTATCATTTTTTCCGGGGCAGTCCTTTTTTAATAGAAGATTTAAAACTTTGCTATCTCCGGCGGCATCCTCATTTTTTCCGCTGCATGAGGGATTTAAAGGAACCGATAATTGCTCTATACCTTTAAAAAATAACAGATTTGAGCCGGTCAGTTTAGATCTTTACAATAATAAATTGCCTTCAAAGCACGGCGTGATTTTTGGAAAGACGAGAAGCGGAAAAGGATTCATGCTGAACGGATTTTTATCTAATTTCTTTTTATCCGGAGATAATTATCATATTATCGGGGTTGATATAGGAGGCACATACAGAAAATTTTGCAAAATATTTGACGGAGACTATTTTGAAATCGATATGGACGGAACATACTGTTTAAATCCTTTTCCGCCTAAAAAAAATATTATTAAACGAATAAATAAAGAAGAAATATTTGATCCGGATATTATGGTTTTTTTAATCGGCATCATATCTCTTATGGTAGAGCCAAAAAACAGCCTTTCCCCAAATGATAAAACAATTATAGCGCGAGCTATACAAGCATCATACGATTCAATAAAAAATGAAAACGATATGCCTGTTATTTCGGATATTAACAATGTTTTATTTAATTATAATGAAGCAAGAGATGCGGAAGATAAAAGAAGAGCTATGGAAATGGGTAAAAATCTTTTTCAATGGACGGACATAAGTTCACCGTACAGCATATTGCTTAATAGAAAAGGCGGTTTAAATATTGACAATAAAATAGTAATTTTTGATTTGCAAAAATTAAAAGGTCATGAAGATTTACAAAAAATTGTGTTTGCCATAATAAAAAATTTATCTTTTAAAAAGATGTATGACAAACATGCCAGAGTATTTTTCTTTTATGATGAGTGCTGGGAATTTATGAATGATTCTAAAATAGCTGATTTGATAATACATTTATATAAAACTTCGGCAAAATGGGGGTCTTTAGTATGGAGTATAACGCAGGAGCCTTCAGATCTTTTAAAGACGGGAAATGCGGGGAAAAGCATAATTGAAAATTCTACCGTTAAAATTTTTTGCCAGTTAGATGCAAATGTTTCACCCGATGATTTAAAAATATGCGGTTTAAGCAAAAAAGAAATTGACATAGTAAGAAATTTAAAAGTTATTAAAGGACATTATGCAGAATATTTTTTAAAGTTTGGAAAAGATGCGGCGGTTATAATGAACAAACCGGATCCTTTTGAATACTGGCTGTATTGCAAATCATCGGAAGATGAAGAAATAGAAAACAAAATTGCAAATAAATATCCCGATAAAACCTTAAAAGAAAGACTTGAAATTTTAGCATCGGAATATCCAAACGGACCATACGGCGTAAAAAAGACATAAAAAAAAGACATAAATAAGGATGTATTTAAAAAAAGGCAATTCCGATGTTTGTGTTTCAAGGACAGCGCTTCAAATTACAAATGCGTATAAAAAAGATATAAAAAAATAAATATTTTAACACAACAAATAAGTCAAGATTCTATTTTGCAATAATAGGTAATTTTATTATGCAATAAATAAATAGTAAGGATAAAATATGTTTTTATTTTTTATAAAAATTAGAAAAAGGAGATATTGAAATGTATAATAATAATTTAGATAAAGATTTTAAAAAACTTAATACAGTTAATACAAATACCGTTAATACAATAGATAAATCAGATAATTTTTCTTGCAATCATAATAATAATCATAAAATTTATAAAAATTTTAAATTAAATTTTAAGAAAATTTTCTTAACCGCATCTATAGTTTCTTTTTCATTATATACTTATGTTCAGACGGCTTATGCTTTAGGATTGCCTTTGCCTGATATAAATCTAATTACAAGCCAGATTCAATCAGTTGCATCTGCGGCTTCAGGAGTGATGACTACCGTCGGAGATGCCGCATCGTCCGCTCAATCTGCAGGTTTGCCCGTTGCTACACCTGGAATCGGAATAGGGCAGGCTCTTCAATCATTTGAATCCTTAACGGCAGATGAATCTAAAATGCAGGAAATGGAACAAAATATAATTATAAATTATGACAAATTAACCCATTTAACAGATTCGGTTCAAAATACAATAAACAATTTAAACAGCTTAAACAACCAAATTCAAACTGCATTTAGTGAAATACCGCAAGGACTGACCCAAAATGATGTTTCTGTAAATACCGCACCTGCAAATTTAATAGCTGGCAATATTAATTCAGAAAATAATGCGTTCAATTCATTGCAGAATACATCTTACGGCAGCATACAAAGTATCGTTTCGGGAGAATCTCCAAACAAAGAAGATTTATCGGGCAATGCACAAATTTTTGCAAATTCAATGATATTAAATTCAAACGGTATTACAGCGCCTGCACCTGCTAATTCTATAAATTATAATTGTCAGCCGGATTTGACAAACAACGTCGGCGGCAGTAACGACAGTTTAACCGCTTCCGGCGGCATTGAAAACATCAACGGCAATAATGTCGGCAGCATCACCTCAAATACTCAAAATTGCATGGATTACGTGAACGGATTTGAAAGCGATGTCGCAGCGTCTAATCTTTATAATGCAGGTATTTCATCGGCAAGAGCACATAAAGCCGAATTAGAAGGAGATGAGTTTGAAAACGAAATTTCAGGAGGAAAATTAGGGAGCAGCAGTAATTATTATGCTTACCAAAGTTCAATATTAACTTTAATGGCGGAAGAAAATGCGGCAGATTTAAAAAACATGGGTTATATTGAAAGCCAGCTTAAACAGCTTGAACTGTCTAAATCTGCTGCCGAAATTAAAAAAGAACATATAGGCGCTTCACTGCTGGAACAAAATAGTCAAAACCCAAATTTAAATTTTTATAATCAAACTACATTATAAAATTTTTATCATAATTATAACCCAACTTCACCACTATTAACGGCAAACACTTGATATTACAGTGTTTATTGGGGCACACAAACTTTTATGGGGACTACAAAGTAGAAAATAAAATATAATAATATCAATAAGTTATAATTTTAAATAATAAAATTGGTGAAGTTAGGATAACAATTAATTTTAATTATTAATAATAATAAATATGCTAAAAATTAATTTATAAATATTATAAATAAAATTTCTGCAATTATTAAAACAGTTAATTTTGATTAACGATAATAAATATAATGAAAATCAATTAATAAACATATTTAAATATCGCATAAATTATAAAAATTATAAAATAAATCGAATTATATCAATAAACATTATGAATTATGATAAATAAATATATTTTAATTTTCATGCTTATAGCAGGGTTTATTTTAATAGCCGAATTTTCAATAACGCCGGATGTAATGGCTTTAAACAGCGGAAATAATTCAAATTTAAATTCGTCGTCTTTAAATTCGTCATCGCTGTCAATTTCAACATTAAATAACGGGGATGATTTGACTATTTTATCTATAGACTCTATTCCTCCTGCGCTCAATAGCAATTCAAGTTTGGTTCAATTAACGACTTATTTGTTTTATTTTTTATTTGCACTGGGAATTATATTTTCTTTATGGGAATCTTATAAATTAGAATTAACAGGGCAATCGGCAAATTATTACGGTTTGTTTCTCAGAATTGTTTTAATTGCGGCAGGATTTTTATCATGGAAGTCTGCCGGAATATCAAATTTTGCTCAGGATATTTTAACGCTTGCAGATAAAATTCAGCTGTATATTATTAAACTAAATATATTCAGTATAGGGCAAAATGTTTCGCAGATAAATTCCTCCATAGTCAACAGTCTTCATTCTGTTTCATTGCCGACGATTTCGTCAGGCGGTACGGCTTCAGTTCAAAAAGGCTGGGATCTTAATCCCGTATCATGGTTTGCCGGAGCGCTGCATGCATTAACAGGAGCAGTTTTAATGGGTATATTCTGGTTTTTGTTTAATCTTCTGTATGTCGGCATTCAGCTTTTTATGGCATTAATTCAGCTTGTTATTATAGGGCTGTTGTTTTCTATATTTCCTATAATTCTTGGATTTGAAGCAATACCTTATACAAAAGGGATTTTTGGAAAATGGTTAAAGCTTTTTACCGAAATATCATTCTGGGGAGTGATGACGGGTCTTGAACAATTAATTTTTTTTACGATGCTTGGAAAAATAATGTCCGCTAATATGGAATCAACAGGAACAGGATTAGGTCAAATATTAGGTTTATTTACTTTTGCAGAAGATATTGTAATTTTTATAGTAATGATATCAATTTCTGCGTCTGTACCTTTTCTTATCGGAAAAATTTTTGACGGAATAGGCGATAAATATCATACAAGCATAAAAAAAACTATAAATGCAGCAGGTAAAGCAATTGCATCTTAATAATACAAAAAATAATAAAAGATTTTTTTATGAAATTTGGGGCGATTTAAATGCCCAAAATACAACTTTAAAAATTGTAATAGTGTTAATGGCGATTATTACTTCTATTGCTCTTTTTACGGCTTATTTTACTTATAAAATTAATAGAGTTCCTGTTATTATCAGAGTTTCTAAAGCAGGCGGCGCAAAAGTGTTAAGAGATTTGCCTTTTAATAACAGAGTAGGTATGGGCGAAATTGTTTATTTCTCAAAAACTTTTATAAGAGAATTTACGGGATTTAATTCTATTACTATTAAAACCCAGCTTTCAAGAGCATTGAATAAAATGGGTAAATCTTACGGTGAAAGCACGCTTAAAATGATAATAAGAGAAAAATTTATACAAAAAATGGAAAAAGCAAATATTTCTTCGGAAATAAAATATAAAAAAATTAAGCTTATAAGACAAACCGTTAATCACGATGAATTAAAACTGTATATCGTAAGAACTGTTATTTCTAATGCATATTCAAGCGCTGAAAGCAGAGCCGCTTATGAAGATAAATTAATACTTAAAAGAGTAAAAAGGAGTATTCAGTATCCTTTCGGTTTAGAGGTTGTTTATTTTAATACGTTAAAATTAGGCGGGGCATAGTAAAAAAATAATGGATGATGAATTAAATAATCCGCATATTATATCTGAAGAACAATTAAATGCGGCAAATTCTAATAATGATAATGATAATGCCGATAATTATAATCCAAATAATTATAATAACGATGAAAATAAATATAGTTATACGGAAAATAAAAAACAATTGGAAGAAGACAATCAAAACGCAAATACAGATATATACAACTCTGTGCCGAATTTAAAAAATAAAAATAATAAATATATATTTTTTAAATCCTTTAAGGGAATTATAATTTTGACAGGGATTATTATAGGGATTTTCATTATGTTTAAGTTTTTATATTTAAATAGTTTAAATAATCGGGGTCAAGAATACAATGAAATGGATGGAAATAGAATTAAACCTATAAAGATATATAAAAATAAAATTATTAATTACAAAAAAAGATTTTCTTCTAATATGTTTAATCATGCTTATAATAATAAAAACAATAGTTTAGAAACTACAAATCAAAGAAAATTTAGTAAAAAATTTTATAGAGAAATGCAGCTTTTAAAAAAATTAAAAAATTATAAAAATACAGGCGATAAGACCAATATTGATAAAAATAACTTAAAAAACGTTAAAAAAAATTTATTGCCTATAAATAAAAAAATAGTTGTTTTTATTAAACAAAGCTATGCGAGGTCAATTCTAAAAAATGAAAAAGAAGCGAATAAAAGAGCTAATAAAAACAATATAAAATTGGGTAATCTTAATTATTATAAAAAAGCCGCCAATAAAAAAATTTCTTATAAGTTTGACGAAAGTAGTAATAATACCGCAGTAATAGCAATCGGTACCGTAGTTAACGCATATATAAAATATAAAATTTTTTCATATAACACCGAAGTTCCGGTGATAGCAATTTTATCAAACACATATTATTACAAAAAGAAACCTTTTTTAAAAAAAGGAGATAAATTTTTCGGCATTGTAAGCGTAAAACATTCATTAGACAGATTGAATATACATTTTAACAGAATAATCAAAACTAACGGTTTGTCCTTAGGTATTAACGCTATAGCAATGATGCCTAACGGTTCAGGCGGAGTAAAAGGAAATGTCCATCGCCATTACAAAGCCAATATTTTGACATCTTTAGCCTCGGGAGTTGTCGGAGCGGCAGCGCTGTTTGCAGGAGGAGGGTCGGCTGCCAATGCGTCAAATCCTTATACTTTTCAAAATCAAATAAGGCAGAATGTTGCGCAGAATGAATTAGGACAGGCGCAAAACGGTTTAAATTCAATTGCATCGTCAACGCAGCAAGCAACTATCACATTACCTAAAGGGACGCCGATAAAAATTATTTTTTTAAGATCTGTGAATATTATAAAGTAAATATCAGTAAATATAAATTAAATTAAATTAAATTAAAAACTTACATTATATTAACTTAACTTAACTTTAAATATATTGTCAGATTTTCTCTTAACACGACATTAACTTAACTTAGTAACTTAAACTATCAATTAACTATAAATTAAATAATGTAAATTAATACAGACTAAAAAAATGATTAATTTAAAAACGAATTCAAAAATTGAATATAGCCCAACAGTTGATTTATTAAATATTTATTTTGATATTAATAATAAAAATAATAATAAGCATACAAATACAGATAAGGATAAGGATATTGACAGGGAAATATTTACTTTAAGCAGGTCAAATTCTGAAATCAATGAAGTAATAAAAAAAATAATTTCTATAATAAAAAATCTTGATGCATATTTTTTTGAAAGATATGAACTTATAGAAGCTATTTTAATTTCAATTATTTCAAAACAGCATATGATTTTAATAGGAGAACCCGGACTTGCTAAAACTGCAATATTAAAAGCATTGGCAAAACATATAAACGGAATGAAATTATTTGATTATCAGATGACGCCGTACACGGAAATAAATGATTTATTATCTAATAATCCCATAAATAAAGGCAAGGGCATAGATAAATGCGAAATTATATTGATGGACGAATTTTTTAAAGGCAAACCTTCAACGCTAAATTCATTGCTGTCCATAATGAATGAAAGGATATTATATAATCCTGAACCGGTAAATATTCCGCTTATTAGTTTATTTGCCACTTCAAACGAAAAGCCTGATAAGTCTGCTTCTTCTAATTTGTTGCCTTTATACGATAGATTTTTATTGAGAAAAGAGGTTTTGTCTATAACAGATAAAGATAATTTCAAAAATCTTTTAAAACTTAATGAAGAATATTCATTTAATAATATAAGTTTAGAATTAGACGATTTAAAAAAAATAATCATGGTTTCCAGAGAAATAAATATTGCGGAAGATATTTACAATTTAATTTTCAGCATAAGAGAAGAATTAAAAAATAGGCAAGTAATGGTTTCAGACCGAAGATGGCATGATACCGTTAAAATTATAAAAGCAAAAGCATTGCTTGAAAATAGGAATTTTGTCTCCGTAAATGATATTAAATCAATGGAATCATCAATGTGGACTTATTATTCGGATATTAGAACGGTTAGAAACATAATTAATAAATTTACATGATTTTTCATATCGGAATAAGTTAAGTAATTAATTATAATTTAATAACTTAGATGTAATTAAATAATATTATAAGAATTAAATGAGTAATAAGAAAAATCTTTTATTAAAATTAACAGTTTCATTTTTAATCTTTATTACGGAAATTATTTATCTTTTTATTTTTTCAAATTTTTTCTCTAATAAAAATTTAAATTATTATTTCTATTATTTTAACGATGTTAAATTAATTTTAATATTTATGCCTTTTATGATGTGGTTTTTTTCTGCTTATTCTCTGTCAAACATAATTTATAATAAATATATTTATTTAAAACCTGCAAAAAAGAAAAAAATAAAAAAAGTTATTAAAAATAATGTTCTTTTATGGCCGATTAAAGAAAACGAATTAAAATTAGTAATAGGCGAAATACATAATAAAGACGGCAGCAGAAAAGAAAAATCCGATTGGCTTATTTTCAACGAAGACGGATTATATACCGGACTAATAATAATCGGCTCCACAGGTTCAGGTAAAACAAGTTCATGCGCCTATCCTTTTTTAGATCAGCTTTTGAACTGTAATAAAAATGACGAAAACAAAAAAATAGGCGGATTAATTTTAGATGTTAAAGGGGATTTCTGGAAAACAGCGGCAGATATAATAAAAAATTACGGGAGACTTGACGATATTATAATTATAGAGCCAGATTCAGGCTATTTTTATAATCCTGTCCATTATCCAAATTTAGATGTTTCTATAATTGCCGAAAGATTATATTCTGTTTTAGAAAATTTAAATTCTAACGACGGAAGGCAGGACAGCTATTGGAAAGACAAGTCTATTAATCTATTGGCAAATTCAATCGGACTGTTAAGAGTAACTTTTAAATATGTGACGCTTGATGCCGTTTATGAAATTATATCCGACGAAGAAAAACTGTTAAATATAATTAATTATTCTAAAAATTTAATTGATTTAAGAAAAGTTGAAAATGACGATAAAAACAATTTAATTATGTATATAGATTATTTTTCAGGCAGCGACTATAAAAGTCTTGACGAAAGAACAAAAGGAATAATAAAAAGCGAATCATTAAGAGTCTGTTCCGATTTTATAAAACCTTTATATAAAAAAACATTTTGCGCGTCTGAAAAAGATTTAAATTTTCCCGGTTTTCAAGAAGTAATAAATAAAGGAAAAATAATTATTTTAAGAATGCCTGAATCTCAATACGGTTTAACAGGGCGCGCAATAGGTATTATGCTTAAACTTGATTATTTCAGGACAGTGCTAAACAGGGTTTACAATGCAGCCGTAAATAATAAAATTAATACGGCAAGACCCGTTCTTTTTCTTTGCGACGAATATCAGAATTATGTTACTTCAGGCGATATAGAATCGGATGCAGAATTTTTTGCAAGGTGCAGGCAGTCAAAAGCAATTAATATTATGCTTACGCAGAGCTATAGTTCTTTAAAATTAAAATTAGGTTCCGAAGAAAAACTTAATTCTCTTATCGGAAATATCAGATCTAATATATGGCTTTCTTTAAGCGACGATTATTCAAGAGAAAAAGCGTCAAAAATATGCGATAAAGAATTTAAAGCAAAAATTACGGAAAATATTACCGAACAGGACGATAGCGCTAAATTCAACTCTTATATTGGCGGTTTATTATCCGATGACAACACATTATCTCAAGGTACAAGCAAAATAATGGAAAAAATGCCGGCATTTGATACCGATGATTTTGCAAATCTTAAACTTAATCAGGCAATATATAGAATTTATTCCGATAAAGGTATTAAAGGACCCGGTATAGTCTATCTTCATCCTTATTATTTATCTAAATACCGGAGTTATTTTGATATAAATAATTAATTAAAAGGCAGCTTAATAAATTATATGCAATGTATATAATTATTAATTTATTTATAACTGTTAAAATTATTAAATAAAATACTTAATTAATCAATGATAACACATCTTAAGAATATGAAATTTTAATCCTAACATTTGGATATACTTTAAACTTATTGATAATAATAAGTTTAATTATAATATTTTTTTATTAAAAATAAGTTAAAAAAATTAATAATTTTAAAAACTATAATATAAAAATAAATTTTATTAAATTATTTTGAGTGAAAAATAAATTACAAATTATTAAATGAATAATTCAAAAAAATATAATAATGACGAACTTGATATTCTGGAAATAGCTTTTCTTTGTGTTTCAGGTTTATTTGCTTTATTTTACTTTTCAAACAGTGAATTTAAATATTATATTGATTGTTTTTATACATTTGCAGGTTATACTTTTAAGCATTTTACGGTTGTATCAATTTTATATTTAATTAATTTATATTTATTTTTCAATTTAATTATCCTCTTT
>JAKACI010000019.1 GCA_021821565.1 bacterium
TTAAATGCAGTAAATGTAGTTTTAAATAATTATAGTCTAATATTTTAAAAAATTTAATGCAAAAAATAATATCATGAAATTAATACATGCAGCCGTAAAAACTAAAGATTTAAAGCAGTCATTAGCTTTTTATACAAATATATTAAATCTAAAAATTAAAGAAAAAAAATTTATTGAAGTTCATAAAGTAACTTTAGTTTTTTTAAAAGATGAGGGTTCAAATTTTGAGTTGGAACTTATTTATGAAGAAAAAGAAAATTTAAATTCTATATTTACAAATGACAAAAATTGCAGTTTTGCCCATTTTGCTTTTATAACCGATAATATTGACAAAGAATTTATTACCATGAAAGAAAAAGGTGCAATATTTACAAGGGAGCCTTTTTATTCGCTTGATAAAAGCATGAAACTTGCCTTTCTTGAAGACCCTGATAATATTACGATAGAATTGATACAATATTTTTAAATTACTTGGTTTAATTAATTTTTATTTATCTCTATTTTTATTTTATATATCTTATATATAAATATTTTAATTAATTAATTTTTTATTTTTATAATTTATTTTTCAAAATTTACAAGCATTATATTCAACATTCACTACTGTATCAAGTCCGCCTCTAGATTCAAATTTTGCTTCAATTTTCATATTTTTGGGTTCTAATAATTTTACTAAATCGTTTAATATTCTGTTTACGGCGTGTTCTTGAAGGATTCCTATATTTCTGAAAGATAGCAGGTAATATTTCAAGGATTTCATTTCAACAAGACAATTATCAGGCGTATATGTTATATTAAGTTCTGCGGTATCGGGAAGTCCGCTCCAAGGACAAACGGAAGTAAATTCTTTTGTTGTTATAGAAACTTTAGTTTGGCTTAAAGGATAACCGAAAGGAATTGTTTCTAAAACTTTTACGTCTGCGCTATCTTCGGTTTTAATATCGAATCTTTTTTCTTTATATTTATTATCGTCACAGTGGTTGTATTGTTCATATAAATTTGACATATATGTATTAATTCCTCTTCTTTCTTTTTTATTTGATAATATATAATTTTTAATTTAATATATTTATATATATACAAATATACAATTATATATAAAAAACAGATTATTTTATTTAGAATATAATATCATATAATATAGCATAAAAAAATTTGTTTTTAAATCTTTAATTCTTCCATAGAAATTTATTTTCTGGATTCTCGCGTATGCTGGAATGGCTTAGAGAGGATTTATAGTTTCACCTTTCGGGCATCATTCCTGCGAAAGCAGGAATTAGGTATTGCTTATCATTAATAGTTTCTATGAAAGAATTAAAGTAAATTAATAAAATAATAAAATAATAAATTTAGTAAATCAGTAATATTGATTAACGTTAAATATTAAAATTAAAATATATCATAATTATGTCAATTAATCAGCAGCCTATAGGTATTTTTGATTCAGGTTTGGGCGGTCTGACCGTATTTAAAGAAATTAGGCGATTACTTAAATATGAAAATCTCATATACTTTGGCGATACGGCAAGAGTTCCTTATGGTAACAAATCAAAAGAAACAATTGTAAAATATTCAAAAGAAATCACAAAATTTTTATTAAAACACAATGTAAAACTTATTGTTGCAGCGTGCAACACTGTATCAAGTCTGGCGCTTGATGAATTAAAAAAAGAATTTAATGTACCCATTTTCGGAGTTATAGAACCTGGCGCCCGTCGTGCCTATAAAAAATCAATAAAATCAATTGAAAAAATTGATAATTATAAAAACATTGAATATAATCTAGGCGTGGAAGTTAATACTATCGCCGTTATAGGGACTAAGGCAACAATAGGAAGCAAAGCTTATTCAACCGCAATAAACCGGCTAAATAATCATGGCAAAGGCGCTAATATTACAATAATAGAAAAAGCTTGTCCTTTGCTGGTTCCGCTTGTAGAAGAAGGCTGGATTGATTCGGATATTACCCGCGAGATAATAAAATATTATTTGCAGCCTATTATTGAAAGCAATCCGTCATCTATTGTTCTTGGATGTACCCATTATCCTATGCTAAAAACTATTATTTCAAAAATTATAAATAAAAATACGGAAATTATAGATTCAGGTAAAGAAGTTTCTATTGAAGTGAGTAATTTTTTAATTGATAATAATATGTTAAACACTACATCAGACAAGCCTTTTGAAAATTATTACGTTAGCGATGATCCTGAAAAATTTAAACTGTTCGGAAACAATTATCTCGGTAAAAATATAACGGAAGATATTAAAGTAGTTATTGATTTTCTTTGATTAAATTTAATCAATATATTTTAATTTAAAAATAAATAATTCTATTTTTTTGTTATATTATTGCTTGGCTGATTTATTATTTTATTCAATTTGAATTATATATAAAAAATTATCTATAAATCTATAAATCTATAAATCAATAAATTAAATTATTATTATTTTATTTAACATTTATAATTTATATGTATTATTTATATTAAATTTATTTAGCTATTATAAATTAACGGCATAAAATATAAAAATATAAAACGGGTTTAAAAATATTATTATGATAAAAAATTTAAGGAACGAATTAAAAAAAAGATTAATTTTATCGGATGGAGCTATGGGAACGATTCTACAGCTTCAAGGACTCCTACCTAAAGGTTTATTGCCTGAAAGTTTTAATATTTCAGAAAAGATTAATCATATTATAGCCATTCATAAAAGCTATGCCGAAGCAGGAAGCGAAATATTGGTTGCCAATACTTTTGGAGCAAATAAAATAAAACTTGCAGAATACGGTCTTGAAAGTAAATTATATGAAATTAATTATAATGCGGTAAAAGCTGCACAAAAAGCATCTAACGGCAATTGTCTTATCGCTATGTCTCTGTCGCCGACCGGTAAATTTATTTACCCTGTGGGAGAATTAACTTTTAAAGAAAGTGTTGAATTGTATAAAGAACAGATAAAAGCAGGACTTGATGCCGATGTTGATTTATTTCAGCTTGAAACAATGATAGACCTTCAGGAAGTCAGAGCCGCAATAATTGCGGCTAAAGAATTAAGCGATAAACCTGTAATAGCAATGATGACATTTGACAATACTTATAGAACAATTTTAGGCACTACTCCTGAAGTTTTTGCTATTACCGCAGACAGTCTTGGCGCTGATGTTATCGGAGCAAATTGTTCCGTCGGTCCTGAAGATATTTATGAAATTTTAAAAAAAATGGCATCTGTTACCGATATTCCTCTTATTTCCAAGCCAAATGCAGGCATACCGTCTTTAGTCAACGGAAAAACTATATTTCCGGGCAAGCCTGATGATTTTTCTAAATTAATAGAGGAACTTGCATTAATAGGAGTGAGGATTGTATCTGCCTGCTGCGGCAGCGACGATAAATTTATTAAAGGAATGTCTAAAAAATTAAAAATAATCAATAATAGCGAACTGCCTGAAAAAGGCATAAAAAAAGAGGCAGGACTTTTTTTAACTTCAAGGACTGAATTTATTTCAATCGGCGCGCATCATCCGCCAGTAATGATAGGAGAGAGAATAAATCCGACGGGGAAAAAGGAATTTATTGAAGAATTAAAAAGCGGTAAAACAAATTATATTAGAAAAACTGCTAAAATTCAAACCGATGACGGTGCATCTATGCTTGATATTAATGTAGGGGTTCCGGGAACGGATGAAATTGAACTTATGAAAAAAGCAATTCTGGCGGCTTCTAATGTTGTACAGACTCCTCTTGTTGTTGATTCTTCTAATCCCGATGCTATAGAAGAAGCTCTTATGCTGTATCCCGGCAAAGCATTAGTTAATTCAATAAGCGGCGAAGAAAAAAAAATAAATAAATTAATGCCGCTGATTAAAAAATACGGCGCTGCCGTAATCGTTCTTGCGTTAGACGACAAGGGCATTCCTGAAACATCGGATGAGAGAATAAAAACTGCTTATACGCTTTACGGCAAGCTCACGGATTTTGGCATAAAATCATACGACATTATGATAGATTTTTTAACTCTTCCTATAAGCGCAGGACAAGACAAGGCTTTAACAACATTAGACGCGATTAAAAAAAATAAAACTGTTTTAAATCTTCCGACTGTTCTGGGAATAAGCAATATTTCGTTCGGTTTGCCAAAAAGAACATATATTAATGCAGCCTTTTTAACAATGTGTTTTTCCGCAGGTTTGAGCGCTGCAATAGTAAACCCTGAAGACGAACTTTTAACAGGCAGTTTTTATGCCGCAAAAGTTTTAATAGCTAAAGATTATCTTGCAAAGACATACATAAACCATTTCTCAGAAAAAGCAAACAGCTATAATAATTATAATAATGAAAAAAATTCAAACATAAGCGATATTTTGAGCTCCGGCGAGAAATTGTATAATGCCGTTCTAAACGGAGAAAAAGAAGGCGTCGTTTCTTTTGTGGAAAACTTATTATCTGAAGGCGACGCTCCTTTAGAAATAGGCAATAAATATTTAATACCTGCGCTGGAAGAAGTCGGGAAACTTTTTGATAGAAATATATATTTTTTGCCGCAGGTTATGGAAAGCGCAGAAGTTATGAAAATAGCTTTTGCAAGAATAAAGAAAGATTTGCCTAAAAATACAAATTCTAATGCAGTAAAAATTTTAATGGCAACGGTTGAAGGAGATGTCCATGATATAGGCAAAAATATTGTTGCAACCCTTTTGGAAAATAACGGTTTTGAAGTTATAGATCTCGGCAGAAACGTTAAGACCGAAAAAATTGTTGAAGAAGCAATAAAAAACAAAGTTAATTTCGTAGGATTATCCGCTCTTATGACTACAACCGTTGGTGAAATGGAAAATGTTATTAAAGAGTTGAAAAAAAACGATATAAATGTCTTTTCAATGGTTGGAGGGGCTGTCGTCAATGAAGATTATGCAAAGTCCATAAATGCAGACATTTATGCAAAAAATGCAATGGAAGCTGTTGAAAAAATTAAACAATCAATAAATAAAAATTGACAATTTAACAAGGGCTGTAAAATTTTTTAAAGAAATCTTGATTGTTAAAACCTGAAATGTTAGAAAAATAGAAAACTTAATCATATTGCACAATTTTTAATCAGTAGCTAAGTAGTTAAAATATTAGAGTAATTTATAACTTATTGAAATTATTATGAATTTAAATATTAAAAATAACATAGAGATTATTCTTTATAAGTTTTTTAAGTTAATTTTAGTTGTAGTATTGAGAAGAAACGGCGATGTTCTTCCCCTTTATTTGTTGAAAAAATTTGACAATAATTTAATTGATAATTTTGCAAAAGATATAAATGCAATAAATATTCCGGTGATAATTGTTACCGGGACTAACGGAAAAACTACCGCTGCTAATTTAATAACCTCCTGTTTAAATAATGCGGGTATTAGAGTATGCTCAAATGTGAACGGAGCAAATATGATAAACGGTATTTTTGGGTCTATTCTTGGATGTTATTCATTTAATGGTAAATTTAATTCAGATATCATAGTAATTGAAACGGATGAAAAAGTTTTTCCTTATATTATTACGAAAATAAATCCGGATGTTATTGTAATTACCAATTTTTATAGGGATCAGTTAGACAGATACGGTGAAGTCAACACTACAATGCTAAACATTAAAAATTCTATAAAATTTTTAAAAACTTATCCTGTATTAATTTTACCTTCAAACGAACCCCTCGCTTCCTTTGTAGGATTTAATACTAAAAATAAAAAACTTTATTTTAATTTTAAATCTATAAAAAAATTGTCTGATAACTCAGATAATAATGATAATGCTGAAATATCTGAAATATCCGTGAAAAAAAATGGCGGCAATATCGCTTTTACCGATGCAATATCTTGTCCTCAATGCGGAAACATATTGTCCACAGAATTTAACGATAAATATGCTATAATTAATTATTATTGCGATTCCTGCGGATATAAAAGCAACATATCCGATATAGAGGCAGAAATACTTAAAGATGATTATTTAAATTTTAGCTTTAATAATACCGAAGAATTTGCTTCTAAAATAAAAAGCGATAATATTTCCTATAAGCAAAATAATATCAATAAAAATTGTTATAACAATAATAATGACGTTAATGATAAAAATAATTGCGATATATATAACACATATAATCATATTATTAATAGTATTAACAAAAATTTCAGTTTCAGACCGTCAATTCAGGGATATTACAATATATTAAATTATGAGGCTGCTTTTCTGGCTTTAAAATATTACGGTTTAAATGATGAAATAATTAAAATATCCTTTGAAAACTATTTTACGAAATTCGGCAGATCTTTTAAAAAAACATTTAAAGAAGTGGAATGTAACGTAGATTTAGTGAAAAATCCTTCAGGATTTAACAATGTATTAGGAAAAATATTTGAAAAAAATGATTATATAAATGCTTTATTTGCTTTTTCCGATAGAGGCGCCGACGGCAGAGATGTTTCGTGGATATGGGACGTTAATTTTGAAAAATATATTGATAAATTTAATAATATTATAATTACGGGACTTAGACCTTATGATATGGCTATAAGACTTAAAACGGCAGGAATAAATGCCGAAAAAATAAAAGTAAATTATAATATAAGAAAAGCATTCTATGATATTATAGATATAAGCAATAATGATGCAAACAACAACAATAATAATGTAACCGACGTTCAAAAATTAAGCAAAGTTTATATATTTTCTACTTATACGGAACTTTCCAATTTAGAAAAAATTATTGTATAATAAAAACGTTATCTATAAACTTTTAATTTTTGATTTATATGTTTATATGTAAAATATTATGAATCCCTATTATTATATGATTTTTGCCGTTATTTTTTCGTCATTTGGTCAGCTTTTGCAAAAAATAGGGTCGGGGAAAGTCAAAGATGAACATTTAAAAGTAAGCTTTAAATCTATTCTTGTATTCTTTAACCCTTTTATTTTTGCTGCTCTTATTTTTCTGTTTTTTGCTACTTTATTTTATCTTTTAGCTTTATCTAAACTTCCGCTGTCGATTGCTTATCCGCTATTATCAAGCGGTTATGTTCTGGTGCTTTTGCTTTCAAAATTTTTTTTAAGAGAAAAGATCGGAATTAAAAGATGGCTTGGTGTTTTTGTTATTATTACGGGAATATGCGTTGTTTTTTTATCAGGTATATAAATTAAAATAAAATTAGATAAATCAATAAAACAATAAATAATATTAATTAACAAATAAATAATAAAGAATAAAGTCGTTTAAATAAACTAATTATTTAATAAATTATAAACCGGACGGCAATATAAAATGAACGTATTATCATCAAAATCTTTTATTGTTTCTATAAAAAAAATGAACGAAGCCGATTTATTGATTGTTTACGTTACCGAAGATTATGGAAAAATTGTGTGCTTTGCCAATAATGCAAGAAAAAGCAGAAAAAGATTTCTCGGAAAACTTGAGCCTGCTATGCTGACCAATATCAAATTTTACGAGAAAGCAGGGATGTCTCTGGCAATACTTTACGAAGTAGATTCTATTGAAGAATATAAAAATATCAGAAAAAATATTGATGCTTATATATCTATCTCAAAGATGCTGGAAATTACTAAAGCATTGGTTCCTGAAAAAGATAAAAATGTAATGATTTTTAATTTATTGAGAAATACTTATTTGAGTTTAGATAATGCCGTGGAAAACAATTGCGGCGGAGATATTATTCTTAAACATGAACTTTATTTTATTTCTAATTTTTTAAAATATCTTGGTATATTTCCTAATTTTACGACTTGCGCATTATGTTCGCACAAAAATACTGATAATTATTTTGCTTTTAGCATAGCTAAGGGTGGGGCAGTTTGCAATAATTGCGCTAAAACAGCAAAAACAATAAATTTATCGGTTAATGCTATTAAAATAATTAATATTATGGTATATTCTAATACTTCTATTATTTCCAAATTAAACGTTAAGGAAGTAGTTTTAAAAGACTGCCTTAATTTTTTAGAAAATCTTTTATCATTCTATGCCGGAAATTCTTTTAAATCATTTCAAAAAATATAATTAATTATTAATTATATAATTAGCTAATTGATAAATAAATAAGTTAAATAAATATAAAAAATAAATTAAACAAATATAAAATTATAAAACGTTTTTAATCAATTTAATCTTAATCTATTAAAATGTTAAATTATGCATAATTTAAATGAATATTTAAGAAAATTTCCTAAAATTCAATTAATTCTGCAAGATAGCGGTGTTACAAAATTAATCGGCGCATATTCATACAATGCCGTGAAAAATAAATTAGATGAAATATTATCTGAAGAAAAAGAAAAAATAAAAATAAATTTGCAAAAAAACAAAATGCCTGAAGATAATATTTTTGAAATAGAACATTTTTTACACTTGCTTCAAGAATATTTTGATAATTTTTCATTTAGCCTTAAAAGAGTTATTAACGGGACTGGGGTCGTTATTCATACTAATCTCGGAAGATCTATTTTGCCAAAAGCCGCAGTTGAAAATGTTTATAAAATAGCTTCTTCATATTCAAATCTTGAATTTAATCTTGAAGAAGGAAAAAGAGGAAAAAGATATTCGCATATTGAAGTATTACTTAATAAAATTTTAAATTGCGAAGCCGCTTTCGCGGTTAATAATAACGCCGCCGCGGTTTTTATGGCGCTAAACACTTTTGCCTCTGGAATTAAAAAAGAAGTTATAGTTTCAAGAGGAGAGCTTATTGAAATAGGCGGGTCGTTTAGAATTCCCGATATAATGAAAGCGTCCGGGGCGCAGCTTGTTGAAGTAGGCACTACCAATAAAACTAAAATTAATGATTATGGATCGGCAATAAATGAAAATACCGCATTATTACTTAAAGTTCACCATAGTAATTTTAAAATGACGGGATTTGTTCAAGAAGTTAATTCCAAAGAGCTTGTGGAAATCGGAGAAAAATATAATGTTCCCGTAATGGAAGACCTCGGCTCGGGAAGTTTTATCAAATTAGAAAAACTTGGTCTTCCAAAAGAACCCACGGCTCAGGAGGTTGTCAATACAGGAGTTGACATAGTGACGTTCAGCGGAGACAAGCTTCTTGGAGGACCGCAGGCAGGTATTATAACAGGTAAAAAAAAATATGTTGATTTGATTGCAAAAAACCCGCTAAACAGAGCTTTCAGAATTGATAAAATGACTTTGGCGGCGCTTGAAGCAGTTTTATTTGAATATTTAGATATAGATAATGCTATTAAAAATATACCTACTATTCGCTTACTTTCCCAAAATATTTCAGAAATAAAAAAAAGAGGTTTTAAACTTTTAAATAAAATTAAAAAACTTGAACATATTTGTAAAACTATGTATAATTTTAATATTAATATCGTAGAAGATTTTAGTATCGTAGGCGGCGGAGCAATGCCGGATTATGAGCTTGAAACATACTGTTTAAGCATTACTAACAAAATTTTTGGAACAGAAACATTAAGCGAAATTTTCAGGAGTTTACGGATTCCTATCGTCGGAAAAATTAAAGAAGGTAAATTTCTAATTGATTTAAGGACTGTTTTAGATACTGATATAGATGATATAATTAATAATTTCAAAAAAGTTTCTCAAATAGTTATTAAAGAAATTAATTAAATTCAAGAAACTAATTGAAGAAACCGGTCGGTAAAGCTGATTATATTATATAAGGATCTGCTATGTTATCTTCTAATGTATTGGTGTTAAATAAATCTTTTTTGCCCGTGCATATAACTTCTCTTAAGAGAGCTTTTATACTTTTATACCAAGGAGTTGCTAAAGCCGTTGATGAAAATTACCGTACATTTGCTTTTGATTCTTGGCAGGATATTTCTGTTTTAGACAAGACTCAATCTGTCGGTCTCGTAAATAAATTTATTAGAGTTCCAAGAGTAATTCTGCTTATTAATTATGATAAAATTCCAAAAAGATATATTAAATTTTCAAGAGCTAATATATTTCTCAGGGATAAAAATAAATGTCAGTATTGCGGAAAAGAATTTAAAAAAAATGATTTAAATTTAGACCATGTGATTCCTAGGGCATACGGGGGAATATCTTCCTGGGAAAATATCGTCTGCAGCTGTATTAAATGCAATAGAATCAAAGGCGGCAGGACGCCTGAGGAAGCCAAAATGAAATTAACGCGGAAACCTAAAAAGCCAGAGTGGTCTCCGTATTATCATATATCTTTAACAAATATACTGTATAAAGAATGGATGCCGTTTCTTAATCTTGTGGATAACACATACTGGCATATTGAACTTGAAGAATAAAATTATCGGGTATATATAAATAATGAATTTTATATTAGATTATTTTGAAAAAATAGGATTTTATGTTCTATATTTAATAAATGAGTTAGGTTCTTTAATTATTTATATATGGAATTGTATCTTATCGTTATTCCGATATTCTATAAATGTAGATAATCTTTTTGATCAGATGGTTTTTATAGGCGTAGATTCTTTTTTTATTATCGGATTATCGGGACTTTTTGTCGGCATGGTTTTATCGCTTCAATCTTATTATGCCGCCAGGATAGTAGGAGTCACATATATGATTGGTCCTACTGTAGCTCTTGCAATGACAAGAGAGTTAGGACCTGTTCTAACCGCTTTAATGATCACTGCCAGATGCGGTTCTTCTATGGCTTCGGAAATAGGTACTATGAAAATTTCAGAGCAGATTGATGCACTTGAAGTAATGTCCGTAGATCCTTATTATTTTCTTTCTATGCCGCGTATTATCGCTTCAATGATAATGCTTCCTATATTATCTATTATTTCTTCCTTAATTGGGATATTAGGCGGCTATGTTGTTTATAAATTTTTTCTTGGATTAAACGGAACCGTATTTGTGGATATGATTTATAAATATATGAAACTCAGCGATATTTATAACGGTTTGATAAAAGCCGTATTTTTTGGGATTATACTTGCAACGATAAGTACATATAAGGGGTATGAGGCATCGGGCGGTTCTAAAGGCGTAGGGCGTATTACAACGCAGGCGGTTGTATTAAGCTCAATTTATATTCTTTTCGCAGATTACATTCTTACTTCAATTTTATTTTAACGGAATTTCTGTAAATGATAATTCTTGAGAATATAAATAAATCTTTTAAAGACGTAAAAGTTTTAAATAATCTTAATATAAGTTTTGAAGATAATAAAATTACAGTTATAATAGGCAGAAGCGGAGAAGGTAAAAGCGTTATGCTTAAGCATATAGTGGGGCTTATAAAACCTGATTCAGGAAGAGTTTTGTTTAACGATATTGATTTAAATACTATAAATAAAAAAGAGTTAAACGAATTAAGAAAAAAATTCGGAATGGTCTTTCAGGATGGAGCATTATTTGATTCAATTAATATTTTTGAAAATATTGCATTTCCTTTAAGGCAGCATTTAAAATTATCCGAAGGAGACATTTTTAAAAAAGTTATGTCAAGATTAAACGATGTGGGTTTGAGCGGAATAGAATTAAAAATGCCCGCAGAGTTATCGGGAGGTATGAGAAAAAGGGTAGCAGTCGCAAGAGCTATGATATTGGAGCCTGAAATAGTTCTTTTTGACGAACCGACAACGGGACTTGACCCTATTATGTCCGATGTAATAAATAACCTTATAATTTCAACGCAGAAGCAGCTTAAATATACAGGTATTATAATAAGCCATGATATTGAAGGAGCGTATAAAACAGCGGATGTTATTGCAATGCTATATAAAGGTGCTATAATTGAAACAGGGAATGCCGAAAAATTTAAAACATCCGACAATCCTGTCGTAAGACAATTTGTAATGGGAAGTATGACTGGACCGATAGTTATATAGTCTTAATTTGCAAAATGCAATTTTTATAGTGTCCAAAAATTGCCGATTGAAATTTATAGACTGGATTTTCGTTATTATAATAATCAAATAAACGTAAATAAATAAATTAATCTATATCGTATTATTACATATATTATGAAGTTAAATAAAGAAACAAAAGTAGGAATTTTTACCGTCGTAATTTTACTAATGCTCGTCTATTTTTCTATGAAAGTTGGTAAAATTAATATTTTTAAACCGCATACCTATACTATTTCCACTTATTTTACATCTGCAAACGGCATAGCAACAGGAACAAATGTTGAAATGGCGGGAATCAAAGTCGGAACGGTCAAAAGAATTAAGCTTGAACAGGGCAAAGCTCGTGTTTACATGGAAATAAATTCTAAATATAAAATTTATCCAGATTATGTTGCCTCTATAAGATCTATGAGTCTTCTTGGAGAAAGCTATATTTCTATTACTCCAGTTAATACTATTCAGTCGTTAAAATCAAAATCTATACAAGACAGAGAAATAATCAAAAGTTATAAATCACCGGAAAATATGTCTAATTTGATTTTAAAATTTGCCAAGACTGCCGATAACCTTGAACATATCACGAATTCGTTAAAAAAATCAATCGGGACAAACACAGGAGAGCATAAAATAAAGGTTATATTATCTAATATAGCGGAACTTTCTGATAATTTAAACAAATTAGACATATTTTCCGGTGA
>JAKACI010000020.1 GCA_021821565.1 bacterium
TTAAAATCTTTTTTATTTTTAATTTTATTTCAAAGATTTTATAGTTTAATTTTATGGATATTTGATGAAAATACTTGTTACAGGCGGAGCGGGATTTATCGGCAGTCATGTTGCCGATATGCTTATTGCAAAAAACCATGATGTTATTATAATTGATAATCTTTCAAGCGGTTTTGAATATAATGTTAATCACGAAGCAAAATTAATAAAGGCGGATATTACCGATTTTGGAATAGTTGAAAAAATATTTACGGAAGAAAAACCGGAAATAATATACCATTTCGCAGCGCAGATAGATGTCAGAAAATCAGTTTCAGACCCGTTATTTGACGCTAAAACAAATATTATGGCGACACTCAATTTAATTAAACTTTCCAATGATTTTAAAGTCAAAAAATTTATATTTTCATCAACAGGAGGCGCTATATACGGTGATACAGACGATAGACCGACTAAAGAAAATCATCCTGAATGGCCTTTGTCTCCTTATGGAATTGCAAAGCTTGCAACCGATAAATTTTTAAATTACTATTTTGAAATTTTTGGGCTCAAATACGTGTCTTTGCGTTATGGCAATGTTTACGGTCCGAGGCAAAATCCTCATGGGGAAGCAGGAGTCGTAGCTATATTTTTAAATAAGATGCTTAATAATGAACAGCCGATTATTAACGGAGACGGCAATCAAACCCGCGATTATGTTTATATAGAAGATGTCGTGAATTCAAATATTATTGCTTTAGAAAACTTTGATAAAGTTGGAATATATAATGTCGGAACATCATTGGAAATTAGCGTAAATGATTTATTTAAAGAAATTAACAAAAATTTTGACAATAAATTTAAAGAAATCCATGGTTCTGCCAAGCTCGGGGAACAAAAAACAAGCTGTCTAAGTTATGAAAAAATTGAAAAAGAGATGAGTTTTACGCCAAAAACTAATTTTAGCGAAGGTATTAAAAAAACATACGAGTGGTTTAAGAAAACAAATAGCAAATAAAAAATAAGTATAACAAATAATTATATATTATATAATATAAACAATAATCATAACAATTCATAATAATGACTGCAAATGAACGAAAAACAATTTCTCTCTTGAGCTTATCCCATTTTTTTTGTCATGTTGCGATACTTACATTCCCCGCAATTTTAATTCTTTTAAAGGAAAAATTTCATGTGAGCTTTGCAACTCTCGGCATTATTGCAGGGATATATCTGTTTTTATTTGGAGCAGGGTCTTTACCCGTCGGTTTTATCGCAGATAAGGTAAATAAAAATTTTCTGCTCAAGGTTTATTTAATTGGAATGTCGCTAAGCGCATTTTTAGCAGCTTTACTCGGAAATTTTTATATCTTTGCTATGTTTATTATATTAATGGGTTTAATCGGGAGTATTTACCATCCTGTCGGTTTAAGCATTATGTCTTTTGTGAAAACCGATAAATTAAGAGGTTTTGCTATTCACGGGATAGCAGGAACATTGGGAGTAGCATTAAGCGCAGCATTTGCAGGATTTTTAGGCTATTATTTTGGTTATAATGCGCCTTATTTAGCGCTGGGTTTGATTTTTTTATTTATATTTGTTTACTCTTTTTTTGTAAAAATTGAGTCAAACAAAATAGAAAATATAAAAAATAGCAATGATACTATAAATAATATAAATAGAAACAATAATATAAATAGAAACAATAATTCAAACAATAATATAAACATAAATAAGATAAATTTAAATAGCGGTAATAACTATGAAAATTATTTAGAAAGCAAGAATACCAACTTACTTACAAATATTAAAAGCTTTTTCAATGATTTTTTTCACAGGAATATAGTATTTATTTTTATAGTTGAATTTTTAAACGGTTTTGTTTTTCAAGGCGTATTTTCATTTTTGCCTGCTTATACTGGTATAGAATTGAAAAATTTTTTATTTTTTCATAATCAAACTGTTGCGGCAGGCAGTTTTTATGTAACGATAGCATTATTAGTCGGAGTCTTATTTCAATATTCAAGCACTTATATTACAAAAAGATATAAACCAAACAGAGTATTTTCCGTTTTAGTTTTAATATCTGGAATATTCATTCTAATTTCAGGTTTTACGGGAGGTTTAATTTTATTTTTTTCTATACTGCTTTTTGCCGCATTTGATTTTTCTATAAATCCTATATCAAATCTTTTAATAAGCAGAAATGCCAAAGAATATTACAGGTCTACCGCTTACGGAATATTTTTTTTCGCAGGATTTGGCATCGGCTCTATAGCTGCGCCTATAGGCGGATTTATAGCCAGCAGTTTTAAATTAAGCGATGCTTTTGTATTTTATGGAATTATCGCATTGATTTCATTTGTTATATCTATTGCTATTACTAATTATAATGTTGATGAAACAGGGACGAATTAAATCAATATGTTTTTATGATATAATTTTAATAAATAGTTAATAATTATTATTATAAAATAAAATATTATGCATGGAAGCCACTATATAGTAATTACGGCAATAATTTTACTTTCAATTGCCTCTATCGGAGGAATTTTAACAAATTATTTGAAAATTCCTTATACTTCATTGCTTGTCTTAATAGGTCTTGCTGTAGGTATCTTTCATATTTTTCCATATTTAAAGATAACGCCTTCTTTAATATATTATGTATTTCTTCCTATTATTATTTTTGAAGGGGCTGTTAATATTAAAATCGGTCCTTTAATAGCAAATGCTCTGCCTATAGGTATATTATCTATATTCGGAACTATTTTTTCCGCAATTTTTATAGGCGTTTTATTTCATTTTATTTTAGATTTTCCGCTAAAACAATCTTTAATTTTCGGCGCTATTATAACCCCTACCGATCCTATTTCAATACTTGCTTTATTGAAACATAAGATAGCAAAAAAATCAGGTTATAATGATTACGACAATAATTATAACGATGTTGAGTATATTAAAAATATAGATAATAATATAAATAAAAATATAAACGAAAAAAAACAAAATTATAATAATTATAATACCGATACTAATAAAAATTATGCGGTCGGTTATAATGGCGACAATAATAGCGAACATAGCCTTGGCGAAGGTATTAAAACAGTTTTGGAAGGCGAAAGTTTATTTAATGACGGAATAAGCCTTGTTTTATTCGAAGTTTTTTTAGGTTTAAACTTGCACAACGCAGGATTAATTTTTTTAAAAGGGAATGTTTTAAATATATTTAAATATATTTTTCAAATAATCGGAACTTCAGCATTACATTTTTTATATGAAGGGTTAGTAGGTTCAATACTCGGTATTTTACTCGGTTATTTAGTATCGTTTATATTGTCTATTACAGCGGATTATTTAACCGAAATTATGATATCTCTTCTTTTAGCTTATATATCTTTAATAATAGCATATTATTTAAATGTATCTTTTATTATGTCGATTATATTTGGCGGAATAGTTCTTGCAAATTACGGGTTTAAGAAAAAAGTCTCAAGTCATGCATTAGAAGTTTTCCCTTTTGTTATTGAATATATGACTTTTGTAATAAATTCTATTTTATTTTTAATCATAGGAATAGAAATGAATTTGTTTAAAATTTTAAATTTATGGATTATTTCTATATTTATTATAATAATTGTAATATTATCGCGATTCATTGCGATATATTTGTTTTCGCCTATGATAAACAAAATTCAAAATAAGTTTAAAATATTTTCAAAAAGCATAAAATTAAATAAACAGTATAAAAGATTTCTTGTTTTCGGCGGTTTAAGAGGGGCATTGCCGATTGCGATGGCATTATCTTTACCTTTAAATTTATATATGAGGTCCACGATAATTACTTATGTTTTTATTACGGTTCTGTTTTCTCTGACGGTGCAGGCAATAGTATTTGATATTTTTTCAAAAAAAGCGTTAATAAAAGGATAAGCTGTTATAGACAAACATATGTAATATGCGTAGAATATAAATTAACTTTATAATAAAAATAAAGTAAAATAATTAAGAGAAATGAGCATAAGAGACATTATTTAATATTTAAAGATTATCCTGAAGATATTGCTGCTAAAGAAATAATAGCCCATATTAAAAAATACTGGGAGCATAATCTTATTGAAAAGCTTGTTGAATTGAAACAATTTTGACCCTTTTACTTTGACTTTTATACTTTACCACGTTGAATTTCATTGTATATTTCGTCTACGTTTTTATTTTTGAATAGTTCGTCTTTTGTGTCTAAATAATCTACTTTTTGATAAGCGGTTTCCCTTAAATAAATTCCTGCTTTCGTAATGCCGAGATTTTTAATAATATCTTCTAAAATTTCCTTTTTTGTTTCTTGAATATCAGGCATAGCAATATTATTTTGCATTTTCACACCTCTATTATTTTAAGTAAAACATCATTGACAAAATCTATCGGATTAAACACGGGCGGTTTGCCGTTAGCATAATAAGATAATCCCAATCGCTTTCTATATTATAACTCCCTTTTGCTCTTGAACCAAAAAGATAAATTTTTAAATATTCAATTCCTAAGTCCTTTAATACCTTTTTTATAGTCAAATCGGCCGAAAGCTTGGCATATTCTTCACGCGCTTTTTGGAATATTAGATTTAAATCTTCCTTGTTATGCATAATTACCTAATTTTTTATTAAATTTATAATAGACTCTACGCATTTAATGGCTTTTAACGCATCTTCTTTTATGTATGATTCTTCAGGAATAAAATCCATATCTCCGTAAAAAGAAAGTTCCCTTTGCCCCCTTAGCCATACAATATCATTTTTTAATTCAGTAATTTTTAAAATTATATCTTTTGTAAACAATTGTTCATTTTCTAATATTATTTTTGTTACATCATGCCATTTAGGAGGTTGTATGCCAACTGAAATTAATAAACCTTTTTGCATTAGTTCAATAATTTCTTGAGATTCCCTGATGACATCGGCATAATCTTCCTTGTCAAGATAGTTAGGCAATACTTCAAATCTAATTTTGCATCTTAAGAAGTAGCTTTTTGCTAAATCAAGATTTACCATAAATTTATTGTAAATTTATAACTGGCATAGTTTTGGTTATAATTTATTTATTATATTGTTCATTTTATAATAGGGCATTGATTTATTAACGCAGTCAATTTTATTATCATCCTTGAATTTTTTTAATTTTAAAGCAAATTCTTTAAATGTGTTACTTTTATCATAAATAATAGTAAATTGTTCACTCCAAAGATACGGCAATTCGGGTCTTAATTCATTAAAATTTTTTATAATAGGAGAAATATGAAAATTTGGTCTATGTTTTGTAATTTCTTTTAATGTGTTTAGTTGATTTTCTATTTGATAATATTCGTTATATTTTTCGTAATTGCTTTTTTTGGTTGATTGTAAAATTATTATGACATCAAGGTCTGATTCGCAAGTTGACAAATTAGAAGCGTATGATCCAAAAACTACAATAGATAATAATCTTTTATTATAATGCCGTAAAGATTTATCCATGAGTTCATCAAGGAGTTCAATAATTTCTTTATTTTTTACAGCAGCTTTAAATTGATTTTTTTTTGATTCATTAACGTTTTGCATTTTTATTATTAAATTATTATAATTTAATTAAAAATAGATAATTTCAGGGACTCCTGACATCAAGCCCTTTTATTCTTTTAAAGTCTTTATTGTCGTAAGTGTATACGACGGATATTCCCATAGCAAATCCCCAATAAGACATCAGGGCATCGCCAAATTTAATATTGCTGCCCGCATATTCGGAAATAGCATTTCTAAAAATGTCCTCCGATTCTATTTTAAACTCTGGAGTATTTAAAATAGCCTCTACCAGTTCTTTTATTGTTTCTTTTGGAAGCTTATAAACTTTTTCTAAAACAAATACCGTTTCTATAAGAGCAATGGGTAATATATATAAAGACAAACCGTTATGTTTTGACTCTTTAATCAATGCGATTGAATTTTTTCTTTTATTGTCATCGTCTTTAACTAATATTCGTAATATAACGCTTGTATCGACGAATGCTTTATTTATAATCATTTGCAGTCTCAACTATAGCCTGTTCTATCATCTTATCTATGCTTATGCCAAGATTTGGCAATGTACCTTCATAATCCAATATAGTTTTCGTTTTTTTTAAAATTATCTCGTTGTTTTTTTCTTCAAGTATAAGAGGGTCTCCGACATCTATGCCAAGTCTTCCCCTGACATTTTTAGGAAGAGTAATTTGTCCTTTAGGTAAAACCTTAATAGTCTGCATAATTTTAAGTTTATCCTTTTAAATTTTGAATTAATTTAACTAATTAATTCAATTACTAATTGTATACAAGATAGCACTAAATTAATTATATGTCAATTTATTTTTTTACTACCGATGATTAATTTCGGAAATTATGAAATAATAATGCCGCACCTGAATTTACTATTCTAATTCGCTTAATTTTAGATATATTAATGCCGCAAAAAATTTATTAAAATATACAAATTTATTATTTATGAAATTGCTTTAGAAACAATAAAAAATTTAGAAGAAAATTAAAATAATTTTAATAAAAAACAGGTTTTATTTTTACGGCTATCAATTGACCGCCCGCATTTTTAGATGCCGTTATACTCACGGTCTCTCCTTTTTTTAAAGTAGAGCATGATGTTTTTGTCATATTTGCGGCATTATTATTCATCGTCATCATACCGTTTTGAACGGCAAGACAGGAAGTAGAACTGTTTATAAAGCATGTAACGCCATTGTATAATTTTATAGATGAACTGTTTATGCTTACAATGGTGCCGGCGTAAAAATATGTATTGGCAGACGGCGGAGTTTTAAGTTGAGATATGTTGTCGGCATAAGCGTTTTTAATACTGCTAAATGATAACGATACAGATAATGATAATGCAAACAAAAATAAAATAATTATAAAATTATTAAATTTTATATACATTTTAATATTCTTCGTCAGTTTAAATCTATAGAAGTTAAATCTAAGAAGTTAAATATGCAAAAATCTATAAATTAAAACTTAAACGCCTCCATAATTAAAAGTTAAATTATTAAACATACTATCAAGCGATTTAGTAAACTTATTAACTTACATAATTTTTAATTTTTTTAAGACTTTAAGGCTCTTGAAACCATGAAGTCGGCGTTACTTTTGAAGGCAACGCAGGTATTTTTACATTTATAGCTTGACCGGTAGAAGTTGTTACTACTAAAGAGCTATTTGAAATAACGGGAGCAGATGCAACTCCCGAACCTATAACGGTTGATTGCGCAGCTCCGCTTGAAGCCGTAGCGTTGTTAATAATAGAAATAGTCCCAGAAGTTGATACTAATATTGTCCCGCCTCCGTTAAGATAGCTTACCGCATATAGATTAGAAGTTCCGTAACCGCAGACACTTTGAACCGATGACGGCGTAAATGTCGTAAAATAAACTATGCCGTCGTAAACAGTGGGAGTAGACGTTACTTTTTCGCCGGGCGATAAAGTTATATACCATCCGTCAGCCGAATTGACGGCAGTCAAATTAGTCGTCGAGCCGCTCACTCCGGTTTGATTGACTAAATCTGATTCGTTAATCGGACCGCTTGTCGGACAAGTTAACGGACCGCCTAAGGGGGTTGTATTTATTGCAATAAATTCATTATTTCTTGATGTAATTACCTCGTTTAAGTTTTCTCTGTTTCCCGTGCCGAAGAAAACCCATAAATTTCCTAAAGTATCCGTAGCCGTTGAAGGTGAAAAGAAAATATTTAACGGGTTAGCCGCAGAAGCATTTGAGTCAAACAATCTGCATGCATCCCAGTTTGAAGTTCCTGAAGCTTTATAAGGAGGTAATCCGTCGGGGATATTTACCGACCACATTTGACCGCCTAAATCACCGGCATAAAACCCCTCCATTCTAAAATTTTGACTTAAAACCTGTGTGACAGCCGAAGGTATTGAGTATTTCATATTAGCATCATTTGACGAATTAAATTCCCATAAAATTTGTTCGTCAGTGTAATTAGGATTTGCCGATGTTCCCGTGTTGACGGGATTAGGTTCAACATATAAAGAATATAAAGCATTTCCTAAGCTATTATTTGATGAATATCCTCCGCCCACAAAAGCAGCGTAAGTTTTTATATATTGCGGCGGCAATAGCGGACTTGCAGGGGCGGGGTTATTTCCGCATGCCCCGGATTGTCCGTTATTTGCCGCATAATCTGGGTTAGGCAAACATACATAAGAAATATTTGGTTTAGACCACGTATTACCCATTGAACTGTCTGTGATATTCCATAACGAATCTGGATAAGACGAACTTGATGGGTTAGTAATGCCAAGCGCATAATAATATGTTCCTCCGTTTCTTTCGCCGCCAATTAAAACTGAATGCCAGCTATTTTGCAGACCGCTCTGATTTAACGGATAATTAGAATTATCAACGGAATTTACCGTTCCGTTAAATATATTGCTAAAGAATACATCTGATGCGGCAGGAGTTGAATCTACAAATTCAGGAAAATTAAGCGTTGTTCCTACGCCTATAGAACTGTCATACCATGAAGTTATTTTTGGAAGCAGATTTGGCGGAATATAGCCGAAAACTTCGGCTCCCGTTCCGTATGTATATGAATTAGTAGAAGTGTTCCAGCTTCCGGCGTTAAAAGCATGAAGCATACCGTCGTTAGCGCCGACATAAAGAACCTCATTCCTTGGGTTTGTAACTGCGTATTCCTGTTTAAAAGCCTGATAAGAATTGCTTGAATAAGGAAAAGGCGGCGGACCGACCAAAACAGGGTTTGAATGGAATATTGCGCCTAATTTCCAGTTATCCGTGGAAGAATCCGGGTCAAGAACAAAATTTAAAATATCTGTTGCGCAAGCCGACACCGATGTTGAACCCGGACATACGCTGCCGTAGTAATAAGGACTCGTCGCTGTTGAGTTTATATTTAATAAACTATCTAAATCTAAATTTGAACTGCTTGCGCTTACAGGATTTATAGCAATTGTTTGCTGAGCCCCGGTAGAGGGATTTAAATATGACGTCAAGACATCTCTTGAAGAAGGAGATTCGGATTGAAGCAAACCTCCTGCCCCGTTACCGTTATCCCAGTATGAATCGCTTGTGTTTATTTGACCGTTTGTAACGGCTGAACCGAGGGGACCTGTCAGCTCTCCTATAGAATTTAAACCGAAAAGATAAATATTTCCTTCTCCCCATAAAGGCTGGTTTAACGATTTAAAATTAGCATAATAAACATACTGCTGATTAGTCGTCTCATTTACTACGGGAGAAGTAAACGAAGAGGTTTGTTTTTCAATTTGATTAAAAATAGTCGTCAAAGAAGATTCAAGCTCGTTTAAGTTAAAGGCAAGATAAACCGTTCCTGAAACAGTTATAGTCCCGGAATCTCCGGATGCGCTTAATGTGTTTAAGCTGTTTGAAAGCAATACCTCGTCGGTATTAGGATAAATTCCTGTTACGGTAGCGCAATTATTACCGTTAGCATATACGCCGCTGTTGTTGTTAGCTGATTCGCAGTCATCGCTTTCATTTCCGTTATCCGATATAGTATCGCCTACCAAAACACCGTTTGTAGTTGAGAATGCAGAAGACGGTAAAACAAGCGTGGTAGAAGAACTGCCTACGCTAGCGGGAAAACTAACACCGTTGGGGTTGCCGGTTAGGGGGGAAGGGTCAATCCCCGCCCCCGCATTTGCCATACTCTGGATATAGACAGGACCGCTTATACCCCCGCTATAACCGAAACCTATCATAAAAGTCTGAATAGGATATGATGTATCTACGGTTGTATATAATTTATAAAGAGCCGAAGGAGTAGAGGAAGCCTTATAGTCGTTTGCCTCACCGTCGGTTATGATTATAGAAAAGTTTCTTCTGCATGTTTTAGCGCTGTCGGCGCTCAGCGAATTAGTAAAATAAGTCATCATATTTTCAACCATGGAATACATCGGAGTTCCGCCGCCGGCTTTTAATCCTGAAACAACGGTTCCTGCGGGGTCGGTAAGACCGCCGTAATCGGGAGCATTCCATAAAATATAATTTATTGCAGGACCTGCAATATCGGCAGGGTCAAAATACGGGTCGGTTGAATTATTTGAATTAGAAGTAACAGTTTCCGATGTCGTTGTATTAAGCGTGCCGTTTACCGTTAAAGGCGCATACAAACGCCAGTTAGATAATCTGTTTAAATTATCATCATCTCCAATATAAAAAGAATAATCGTAAGAAATAAAATACCATGCTATATCATTTAGATTAGTCGTCGGATTACCGTTTGCATCTAGATTAGACGGTCCGCTGCATGGAAATATACCGTTGCCATAAGGACCATTGGCGCCCTCAAACGGATATTCAGAATTAAAATTATTATTTATTAAGTAAGCCCCTGAATGATCAGGCGTTCCAAGTCCTCCCGGGTTACCGGGATAATGAACCGCATCAGCAGGATTTGTAAAAGTAAGCCCGTCATAAGGAGATGGACCGTAAGCATATACGCATGCGCGGGCTTCTTTTGCGCCGCTATTAGGCGTAGGTGTCTGGTCAAATGTTGCAAAGGCATAATTAAGATTTGAAAAGGACGGGTCCTGAACTATCTGAGAGATTGCCATCTTTGCATTATATATTTTTGAAAAGACGCTGTTTGACCCCGGCGCCCATACAGGTGAAGCGCCGCCGTCAGTCCATGATTCGGGAGCGTCGTATCCGCTGGCGGAGCTATTACTCCAATTAACCCCTTCATTCCACATCATTGAACCCGACGTGTCTAAAAATATTAAGACATTAGGATTATTGACATTTGTAAGAAATGAGGTATCTGATGCATAAGCCGATTTTATATTTTGTATTCCCGTTATGTATGTTAATCCTATGTTTATTATACTTATAAATAATAAAAGCATAAAAACATTTTGAAGCAATGATATAAAAGTTTTAATATTATTTATTCTTTTATTTTTCATAATTGCGCACCTTTAATTTATTGCAATTAATATGATTAACATAATGTATAGCTATTAAATATATTAGTTAATTATACCTATAAATTGCCAATAGAACTTGCAAAAACCCCTTCGGATATTCGTAAAACACTAATGTCTGTATAAGGTCTGCGGCAATTATATTTTCACAGGTTTATAAAGAATAATTATATACATTAAATACGGTATTTATATAGTCTTGACGTTAATTTAATGTTAATTTAAAATTTTCTGTCGGCAAATTTGAGTATATAATTAATTATATAAAATAAATAAAATACAAATTATATTTAAAACTTATCGTAAAACTTAATAAACTTAATAAATAAATAATAATTCTATTTTTATAATTTTAATATTTTATTTAATGCTATTAGCAGCATGCTGTAATGCCATTTTGCTTAATATCAATATTAAATATATTAAATTAAATCACTAACCGCTTGGTATAGGCATAGGTCCATAGTTAAAATTCATTCCTGTTGTTGTTGTTTTTTGAGAGTTAATATTTTTATTTGCGATAGAATAGATAATTCCTTTATAAAACATATACTTATTTGAGCTAAATCCAGGTTCGGGACCATATTGCCCAGAATATTCAAATCCCGCGTTTCCTTGAAATCCTAAATTTTGAGAAACATCCGCACTAATATTGCCTACAGATAAAGGTTGAAAAAATGCAGCCGTGCATATATCCGGTCCAGGTGAACATCCGGCAGGAGGATTTGCGGTTGTATAATAATAAGCATTCATTACAGGGCTTCCAATACCTGCATTTGTTCCTATATTTGTGCTGATTTCATCTACAACTAAATTCATCATTGAATCAGCCGTATTTAAAGTGTAGCTTGATTTATAATTTTGCCCTGCGTTTATCACGTCCGTTCCCGTAGTCTCAATGGCAACTGCGGCTAAAAGACTTAAAATAAGCGTTATAAGCAAAACTGTAATAAGCGCCACGCCGTTTTCATTTAGTGGTATTTTTGTTTTTAGCATTTTAACAAACATTGCCGATATAATTTCCCGTCCGTAAGGACGGGGATACATAGGCAATCCTCTTGTTTTTTATTTTATTTATAATATAATAATATACAGGTTAAAAGACCTGTTGTTCTTTGACAACTTATATGCGGTTGGTATCAGGTCTATGGGTGATACCGTAAAATAAGTTCCCAAAATAGTCTGGATGTATTTTAGCAATGTTTTGCGCATCACAGCGATATAAAAGCTATGCGCCGTATGAAAACCAGACCTAAAGAAAAGAAAACATTGCGTAGTAGGGCAGGAAGTGCCCGAACTGACGCTTGGGGAAACAAGCTCTATGGATGACCGAGTAAATGTTTTCATAATATTTGCTCCTAAAAAGTATCTTGTCTATGAACCAAGAAGCCCCTACCGTAAGGTAGTGGGTGTTTCAC